>CANRKI010000117.1 GCA_947631175.1 uncultured Flavobacterium sp. | reverse complement strand
TGAGCGAAAAACGGGGTTCGAACCCGCGACCTCAACCTTGGCAAGGTTGCGCTCTACCAACTGAGCTATTTTCGCGTTTTAAAAAAAATAAAAGAACTTTTTTAGTACTCAAGGCGGGACTTGAACCCGCACGAACATTACTGTTCACTGGATTTTAAGTCCAGCGTGTCTACCAATTCCACCACTCGAGCAGAAGTACTAAATCAATATGTTTTAGTGAACTTTACATTACTTCCGTATTGCGAGTGCAAATATAGAAGGTTTTTTTGTTTCTGCAAACCTATTTCATTAAAAAAAATAAACTTTTTTTTAATGTGTTGATTTTGAGTTGCTGAAAAATATTTTTTTTAAAATAACTTTATGGTATAAATTTCGAACTCGCCTTCGTTTATAATTTGATTTAAGTTTTCGTCCTTAAAAATTACAAAATAAAGTTCCTTTCCTTTGTATTTACTCATTCGCGCAGATGTTGATGTCTCAATATCATTAAACGTATTTATGTGCCAAATACCTTCGTAATCGTTTCGTTCATTCTTTAATAAATCAACGCGTTTATTTTTTTCGTCGGTATAATATAAGTAATGGTGACCTGTGTTTCCTATGTACAAATTATCATCAACTAGGTTTTCAGATGCGGCATAACCACTTCCTGATTTAAAAAAAGGAATTTCATCCGTATGGCTTCCTACTTTTAGAATTTCTAAATCGGATTTGTTTTTTAGTACAGCAATTTGCACTGCATAAAACGATTCAGTTTGTTCGTTATATTTTTTATGACTAAAACTAACAGCAAAAGGCATTTTTTTTAAGGCAACAACCTTATCTTTTTTTACTATTATTCTTTTTTCGTTTTGATAAAATTTTGTTTCCCCCTTTTTTTGTGCTTGTAAAACACTACAACTTAATATTCCAATTACTAAAATAAAATATTTAATCCCCATTGTGTTATTTTCTTACGAATCTATAAAAAATGTTGTGATTATTGTATTATTTTTTTGTTTTTATCATACAAACCAATCAAAACACTATTCCCGTTTTCATCTACTTTTAATCCTCCATATGCTGCTTTTTCAAATTTTTCTGCTGATCCTTCCTCAAAAAAGTAGCTTTCGGCTCCAATTCTAATATTTTGATTCCAAGTATTAGTTTTAATATACTCAATGGCAATTCCGTTAAGTGTATCTTTTGGTAAATAGTTTTGAAATTTGGTTGCTTTATAATCTCCATTTTCTTTTTTAGATAATAACACAAAGCCTTTTTGTGGCGTATTATCAGGAACATTTTGATTAATTTCATAATTCAAAATCATATAATCTCCTTGCATTAACGAGCGCGGATCTACCGGAGCTAATTTTAGTAAAACTAACTTTCCGTTTTTTAATATGTTTTCTTTGCTTTTAACAGCATAAATAAAATAAGCTGCCAATAAAAGTAAATTAATTAGAATGAGTACTATCGATAGCTTTTTCATTTTTTGTAAGTTTTAATATTAAAAAATATAGAATTAAAAATACCAATCCGCTTGCCATTAAAAGCTCCGATTTGTGTAATAAACTCATGTTTAAATTATAATAAAATCTAGATAAAGTATAAATTAATGAAATAACACTTGCACCAAAAAATAATTTTTCTTTAAAAGTAAATGCCATTAAAATACAGCATAAACCATATAAAATACTAATGTCAAAATAGGCTCCAGCAACTATTAAAGTTAAAGGAATCAATATCCATATAATATTTTTTGTGTTCGTTTTTATTCTGTTTTTTAAAATATCTATTACAATCCAATAAAATAAACCAGCTTCTAAAACAAAATTTGATATAGTAAAATATTGTAAATAACTTAAGTCGACGTTATTGTTACCGAATAAAGAATAAATAATTTCTTCGGGTTTAAAAAAGGAATAAATGGCTAATACTTGTAAGCCGCTTATTAAAGGCTGGTAAAAATCTGAAAATTTTTTGCTTTCAAAACATTTTGCCTCTTTTTTAAGTAACACATATAAACCAATAAGTACTGAAATATCTACAAATATTAAAAAGTAAACTAATCCATTATAATTTAAAAATAACGATAGAGTAATTACAAAACTTATTACTGCTAATAGTTTAATTATAAAGTTGTTGTATAAGTAAAAGGATGCTAAAATTATTAGTAAGCTTATTGAAAAAATTAAATTGGCTTCTAATTTTAATATAAATAAAGCGCCAATAATACATGTAATACCACTTAAAAATGTCGAAATTAAAAGGGTTTGTATTAAAACAGAATCGGTTTTTTTATGTAGCACATAAATCCCTGAGGTTAGTACTAAACCTAAAATTCCTAAAGTAATTTCGTTTTCTAGAACGCCAGTAACAGCTAAAAAACCAAAAAAACTCGAATTAGCAAAAAAGCCACCAATAAGCGCTATGATTTGTAAAATAACACTTACATTTTCGTCTTTTTTAGCTTCTTCATTTAAAACCAAATCCAAGTTTTGCTTCTCATTAACCTTATTAACAGCCTGTTGTAAATTATTATAATTATTCATTTTTCCATTTCTTTAATAAGTTCGTAATAATAAAAACCAAACCTGTTGTACTAGCAATAATCAGTAACATAAGTGGAAAAAACATCAAATCGCTATCAAACATTTTAATTATTAACATCGAAAAAATAACAATAGCAGCTAATCCAACAATTGCAATATAAAATACTTGTTTGTATTTTAAACCAAGTAAAATTACAAAAGCTAAACCAGCAAAATTAATAACTAAAAATACAGCGTCGGTAAGTATAAATACCGAATTAAAAATAGAATATCCAACAAAAATAATACTAAATATTACGCAAGTTAAAGCAAGTAAATACGTAATAATTTTATTAGGTTTTTCCTTTTTATAAAACCAAACGGCACAATTTATAAGCAACGCAAAAATATTTAAAGCAAAAAAGAAATTTAGTATCGTAACATCTCTCCAATTTGGTCTGATCTGATCAAAATAAAAATAAAGTGTCGTATTAAGCAATGCAATATATAAAATCCAAAGCGGCATAAACCTGGCTACTAAAACCCATAGCAAACTAAAAACAGCCCAAGCTAAAAAAAAGTCAAAAGCATTTGCTCCCGTCTGGTAAATCTGACCAAAAACCGCAAACAAAACCCCAACCATGGTAGCTGCAAGCGTTAAACTTAGTTGCTTAATTAACGTACTTAATTTGGGTAAAATACTAATCATGGTAAAAACCAAAATAAGCCCAAAAATTATCGAGAGCTTCGTAAACTTCGGAATCACGTCCCAATTATACGCAAAGAAAAATATTACCCCAATACCAAATAATCCAGCACCTAAAACTAAAGATAAAATTTTCGAAAAATCAATCCAGTTTTTACGATTCGGATATATATAATCGGCTAAAAAAGCCCCTATATTTTCTTTCGACCAATGGGTGTATTTAGCAACCTTTTGAACATCATTTTTATTAAAATCCTTCATTAATGATTATTTATTTATATAAAAGTACCAAAATATTTCAATTATAAAATTTTATTTTCTTTTGGCGTGCCCCGCATTTCATGACGGGTCGGGCTTTTCGCACTCGCTGTAGCTACATTTCATTTCGCTACGAGCTCAAACAAAGCTACAATCCCTCACGCGCTCCGCCATCAAATAAATAAAACCAAATAATTAAAATGTCCGTCACTTCAAGTGGAATTTCGCAATGAAATGGAGAAATTTGTATAGAGAAGGATGAGCATAACATTAGCTCTCGATACGATTTTTCGTTCCTCAAAATCACTCGAGCTGACGGAAACAATTTAACAAATCGTCACGTCGGATGTAATTTAGTAATAAAACGGAGATATTTGTATCGAGAAGGATGGTTTAAAATTAGCTCTCGATAGAATTTTTCGTGCCTCAAAATCACTCGAGCTGACAGAAACAATTTAACAAATCGTCACGTCGGGTGTAATTTCGCAATGAAACGGAGATATTTGTATCGAGAAGAAATATTTATTTATATTTAAATAACCTTAAAAACTATAAAATGATTAAAAAAGCTTTACTCCTTTTAAGTATTTGTTTATTCACATCTTGCGTAGTTACAAAACCAAGAGATATAAATACAATTAAAACTACCTCAGTAGCTATTGACAGTTTTTATAAACAAAAAAATATACCGAATTTTTTAATTGTAAAAGATAAAAGTAGCCTAGCAAAGCTAATTGAGATGAAAAATTTTGCTCCAGATTTAGTTTTTTTATTTGATGAAAGTGGAAAGGAAATTAATATCCAAGTTGACGGAAAATCCTGCGGAGCTACTGCACCTTATTTTGTAAAAAATTATAAAACGCTAACCGATTTAGTTTATAGAGATAAAAAACTAGAGGATTTTATATCCCTTTTTAAATATAAAAATGGTTCTGAAATAAAAATGGATCTAAACAAACCAAGCGTGTTTGTAACTACCAGTTTATATGGTGAAAAATATAAATACAACAAACAAATGCTAGAGCTTTATAACCAATACAAAGCAGATTATAACTTTTATGTTATTAATACCGATTATAATACAGATTGGGCTAAAGACTGGAATATTGAGGTAGAAGGTAGAGTACATTTACCTGTAAAATTATTATAAAACTAAGAGCGAACTTTAAAAGTTCGCTCTCTTATTTTAAATAAGTTTTATCCTAAAAAAATATCTTTAAAACTTTAAACATTTGACTTCGGACTCCTTTGCGTTAGGGATTGGAGCGGCATCCTTTTGTAACGGTGCCTGAGGTTCTCGAAGGCAAGGTTACAAAAGATATAGCGTAAAGCCCAAAATAAAAAAAACCTCAGACTTAATAATCTGAGGATTTATGTTTATTGAATCATTTTTTTTAACTCGTTAAGTTTCATTAACGCCTCGACTGGTGTTAAAGTGTTAATATCTAAGTTTAAAATGCTGTCTTTAAGTTCTACCAACTTCGGGTCATCCATGCTAAACATACTTAATTGTATGTCTTGGGTTTTTAAATCGGGCTTGGCGTTGTTTTTATGACTGTTTTCTAGTTTTTTTAATATTTTTTGCGCCTGATTTATCACTTCGGTTGGCATACCAGCCATTTTAGCCACATGAATACCAAAACTATGTGCGCTACCTCCTGGAACTAATTTTCGTAGGAAAAGTACGTTGTCTTTAAGTTCTTTTACCGATACGTTGTAGTTTTTAATTCGGTTAAATTGCTCGTGCATGTCGTTAAGTTCGTGGTAATGCGTGGCAAATAAGGTTTTTGCTCGGTTTGGACTTTGATGAATATATTGCGCAATGGCCCAAGCGATAGAAATACCGTCGTAAGTTGATGTTCCGCGACCAATTTCGTCTAACAACACTAAGCTACGGTTGGTTAAATTGTTTAGAATGGATGCGGTTTCGTTCATCTCGACCATAAAGGTTGATTCCCCCATTGAAATATTATCTGACGCGCCCACGCGAGTGAATATTTTATCAACAATTCCCATTTTTACAGCGCTTGCTGGTACAAAACTTCCCATTTGTGCCAATAAAACAATTAATGCGGTTTGACGTAATATAGCCGATTTACCCGACATGTTTGGTCCGGTAATCATGATAATTTGTTGAGTTTCGTTGTCCAAGTAAACATCGTTAGCTATGTACGGCGTGCCTATTGGTAATTGCTTCTCGATAACCGGATGGCGACCGTCTTTAATTTCTAGTTCAAAACCATCTTCTAAAATTGGTCGTACATAATTATTATCGATTGCCAACTGGGTGTACGATTGTAAGCAGTCTAGCTGCGCGATTAAATTCGCGTTTAATTGCACAGGCTGAATGTATTGCGCACACCACATGATAAATTTTTCGTACAATTCAGCCTCAATTTTAGCAATGCGTTCCTCGGCGCCTAAAATTTTAGATTCGTATTCTTTTAATTCTTCGGTAATGTATCGTTCTGCGCTAACTAAAGTTTGTTTACGAATCCAGTTTGCGGGAACTTTGTCTTTATGTGTGTTTCGGACTTCGATGTAGTAACCAAAAACGTTATTAAAAGCTACTTTTAAGGATGGAATTCCGGTTGCTTCGCTTTCGCGTTGTTCAATCGCCTCTAAATACGATTTTCCGGTTTGTGAAATATTTCTAAGATCATCAAGTTCTTCACTCACTCCAACAGCAATTGCGTTTCCTTTATTTAAGGCAACGGGAGCTTCTGGGTTTAATGTGGTTTCTATTTTTTCGCGTAACAATTCGCAGCCGTGTAAACTGTCGCCAATTACACGTAAAGCTTCGTTTTTAGATTGTAAAGCGGTTTGTTTTATTGGGATAATTGCATCTAAGGATTGCTTTAGATAAATCACTTCGCGAGGCGAAATTTTACCTGTTGCAAGTTTAGAAATTAAACGTTCGAGATCCGAAATCTGTTTGATTTGATATTGGATGTTTTGAAGCGTTTCTGTATTCGTTTTTAAAAAATAAACAACTTCTAAACGTTGGTTAATTTGTTCTTTGTCTTTTAACGGAAGAGCCAACCAACGCTTTAATAAACGTCCGCCCATTGGCGAAAGGGTTTTGTCAATCACATCTAAAAGTGTGGTTGCGTTTTGGTTGTTCGATCCGTAAAGTTCGAGATTACGAATAGTAAAACGATCCATCCAAACGTATGCATCTTCGGCAATTCGTTGAATCTTAGATATGTGCTGGATGCGGTTGTGTTGCGTTTCTGATAAATAAAATAAAACGGCACCGCAGGCAATAATTCCGTCGGTTAATTCTTCGATTCCAAATCCTTTTAACGAATTGGTTTTAAAATGATTGGTTAAACTTTCGTTGGCGTAATCGTCTTTAAAAACCCAATCTTCGAGGTAAAATAAATTATAGTCTGAACCAAATTTGTGTAAAAAATGGTTTTTATTGTTTTTTTGAACTAAAACTTCGCTTGGTTTAAAGTTTTGTAATAGTTTATCGATGTACTCGTCGTTACCTTGTGAGGTTAAAAACTCACCGGTAGAAACGTCTAAAAACGCAATTCCCGAAGTTTTTTTGCCAAAATGAATGGCCGCTAAAAAGTTGTTGCTTTTTGCAGAAAGAACTTCGTCGTTAATGGCAACACCTGGCGTTACCAATTCGGTAACGCCACGTTTTACAATGGTTTTGGTTGTTTTAGGATCTTCGAGCTGATCACAAATAGCCACGCGTAAGCCTGCTTTTACCAGTTTTGGTAAATATACATTTAAGGAATGATGAGGAAATCCTGCTAATTCGGTTTCGCTACTCGATCCGGCGCCACGTTTGGTTAAAGTAATGCCTAAAACTTTGGCTGTGCGAACAGCATCTTCTCCAAAGGTTTCATAAAAATCACCAACTCGAAACAACAAACAAGCATCTGGATATTTGCTTTTAATTTGGTTATATTGTTGCATTAACGGTGTTTCTTTTTTCTCTTTTTCCTTTGCAGACATTTTGTTTTATTTTATAATAAATACAAATATACTTATAGATTTTTGATTTGTAAGTTTTATGCTAAACATCTGTTTGCATTTATTTAAAAATGTAATATTTTTTGTTTATATTTATTTAATTATTAATCTTTTTTTTATGAAAAAAATTACTTTTTTGTTTTTTAATATCTTAAGCTTTTGTTGTTATTCGCAAATTTCGGTTTCAGAAAATTTTGACGATCCAGATATAGCTTATGATATTCCTGATGGTTGGACAACAGACGATGCATGGTTTGGGTATCTTACATATGTTAGCGATTCGTTTTCTTGTTCAGGTGATCAGGCTTTTAATGCTAACTTGTATGAAGAGTCTCCTTATGGGGTTATTGAGACACCAAATTATCAAGGAACCTTAACAACAGCCTTAAATGTTAGTTATAATTTATTGATTTTAGATTATTATGAGGAAACGCCTGTTGACTATAACTTTGGGAATATAGAACTGCTTTATTCTACAGATAATGGGGGGTCATGGATTAGTTTAGGAAGCAAAAATTCTTCTAATTTTACTTCTACGTCTTCATGTCAAACAGTTTCGTATACTATAAATCAAGGGGTTTTAAATAGCGGAGGTACTATAAAGTTTAAGTTTGATATGGAATGGAATGAAGGTGATTTTATCTTTTTTATAGATGATTTTGTTATAAATCAATCTGCGACTGCATCTGTTTCGGATTTAAACAAAGATAATTTAAGACTTTACCCGAATCCAACATCTGAAATTTTAAATATTTCTTATACTGATGAAATTACAAGTGTAAAAGTTTTTGATTTATTTGGTAGAAAAATTTTAACGCAAACACCAAATACTTCAAAATTTACTTTAAGTACTACTATGCTATCAAGCGGGACTTATTTACTTGGATTAGAAACCAAATCAGGTGAAAAGTCGGTTGTTAAGTTTATTAAGATATAAATATTTTACAGAATTGTAAAAAGTAAAAGAGGCTAATTCGTACCGAATCAGCCTCTTTTTATATTAAAGTTTTCAGGAAAAAGCTGTATAGATTGAATACTAAGCTTTTATAGAGATAATCAAAGAAGTCAGGTAACGAT
>CANRKI010000116.1 GCA_947631175.1 uncultured Flavobacterium sp. | reverse complement strand
ACGGAGATATCAGATATTTAACGCCTTTAAACATTGAAACTAACAAAACTAAAAAGTATTGCCGTTTCAAAAAATCTGGAATCAAGTATGTTGACTATAAAGATGCTGATTTCTTATTAAAGTTCGTTAACGAGCAAGGTAAAATTTTACCACGTCGTTTAACAGGAACTTCATTAAAATTCCAACGTAAAGTGTCTGTAGCAGTTAAACGTGCTCGTCACTTAGCTTTAATGCCATACGTAGCGGATTTATTAAAATAATTTATTAAAAATTAGTTGTTGGTTTTTACTCGTAAAACCTAACTTCTAGAATTAAAAGGACAACAACATGGAAATTATCTTAAAACAAGATGTTCAAAAATTAGGATTTAAAGATGACGTAGTAACTGTTAAACCAGGATACGGTCGTAACTTTTTAATCCCTCAAGGTTTTGCTACTTTAGCAACTCCATCTGCTAAAAAAGTTTTAGCTGAGAACTTAAGACAAAGAGCTCACAAAGAAGCTAAACTTATTGCTGATGCTAATGTAATTGCTGATGCTTTAAAAGCATTAGAAATTAAAATTACAGCTAAAGCTGGTGGTGAAAAATTATTTGGTTCTGTTAACAACGCTTATATCGCTGCTGCTTTAGAAGCTAACGGACAGTCAATCGACAGAAAATTCATCACTTCTGGTGTTATCAAACGTATTGGTAAATATACTGCTACAGTTCGTTTACACCGTGATGTAATTGTTGAATTACCATACGAAATTGTTGCTGAACAAGCTTAATTTTTAAGTAAATCATACAAAATTAAACCTTCTCTAACTTTAGAGAAGGTTTTTTTATTTATTAAGATAACTGTATCTTTGCAAAAACATTTTCTTTAATGAAATATACAAGACTTACAAAAGAACAATTTGAAGAATTGAACCAAGAGTTTTCTAACTTTTTGGCTTCTCAACAAATTGATAAAAACGAATGGGACGATATTAAAAAAAATAGACCTGAAGTTGCAGATCAAGAATTAGACGTGTTTTCAGATTTAATTTGGGAAGGAGTTTTAACTAATGCCAAATATTTAGAACACTATGCTAAAAATTATATTTTTTTGTTTGAATGCACTGAAGTATATATGAGCACTATTATTTTAAGAAGTTTGGAGCCAAACGTAGATTTTTTATCTAAATCAGGACTAGAATGGTTAGGGGATCATTTATTTACTGAATCTGTAGAAATTCAGAGAGGAAATAAAGTTTTTGATCAGGACAGAAATCAAGATATTTTTAAAATAATTCAGCAAGGCGCTATTTTGTCTGATGGCGTTTTATATCAAGAAATATACAAATTGCTAGAAAAATAAATAAATTATAAGCAGATAATGTTTACAAAAAAGGTTAAATTAGAGGTTTAAATCTAATTTAACCTTTTTTATTTATATGACTGTTTTAGAGCAGATTCAACAACTTAGAGACGAATTACACCAACATAATTATAACTATTACTCACTGGATGCACCAACAATTAGTGATTTGGAGTTTGATACTAAATTGCAAAAACTATTGGATTTGGAATCGCAAAACCCTCAGTTTTTTGATCCAAACTCTCCAACACAACGTGTTGGCGGTGCTGTTACTAAAAATTTTGAAACTGTTGTTCACGAACATCGTATGTACTCGTTGGACAATTCATATTCTAAAGAAGATTTACTAGATTGGGAAACTAAAATCCAAAAAATACTTGGAGATGTGCCTGTTCAATATGTTTGTGAGTTAAAATACGATGGAGCTTCTATAAGTATTACTTACGAAAATGGTAAATTGGTTCGTGCCATTACAAGAGGCGATGGTATTCAAGGAGATGATGTAACCACAAACATTAAAACAATTGCCTCTGTGCCTTTGCAGCTAAAAGGTGATTTCCCTAAAAAATTTGACATTAGAGGAGAAATTATTTTACCTATAGCCGGTTTTAATAAAATGAATGAGGCTTTGTTAGATATTGGCGAACAACCTTATTCAAATCCTCGTAATACTGCTTCTGGTAGTTTAAAATTGCAAGATAGTAGTGAAGTTGCTAAACGTCCGTTAGAGTGTTTGCTGTATAATACTGTAGGGATCAATTCAATATTAAATTCTCAGTTTCATGCTCTAGAGCAAACACGCGCTTGGGGTTTTAACGTACCAAAGCACGCCAAGTTAGCTAACAATATTACTGAAGTTTTTGAATTTATTGAATATTGGGATAAACATAGACATGACTTACCTTATGAAACCGATGGGGTTGTAATTAAAGTTAACGATTTCAATCAACAAGAAGAGCTTGGATTTACTGCCAAAGCCCCACGTTGGGCTATAGCCTATAAATTTAAGGCAGAGCAAGTATCTACCATTTTAGAGTCTATTTCTTACCAAGTTGGACGAACCGGGGCAATTACACCAGTGGCAAATTTAAAACCAGTACAATTAGCAGGAACTGTCGTTAAGCGTGCTTCTTTACACAATGCTGATCAAATTGAAAAGCTTGATTTGCGAATTGGTGATGAAGTTTTTGTTGAAAAAGGTGGAGAAATTATTCCTAAAATTGTGGGGGTTGATCCTACAAAAAGAGATATTTTTTCGATTCCGGTAAACTACATTATTGCGTGTCCAGAATGTGAAACGACTTTGGTAAGAAAAGAAGGTGAAGCGCAACATTATTGTCCAAATTATAACGGTTGTGCTCCGCAAATTATAGGTCGTATTCAGCATTTTATTTCCAGAAAAGCGATGGATATCGAAGGATTAGGAGGTGAAACGGTTGCGCTTTTGTATAAAAACAATTTGGTTTTTAATTACGCAGATTTATATAAGTTAAAAAAAGAAGATGTTTTGCCTTTGGAGCGTATGGCAGAAAAATCTGCCGATAATTTGATAAAAGGAATCGAAAAATCTAAAAACATCCCTTTCGAAAGAGTTTTATTCGCCTTGGGAATACGTTATGTTGGTGAAACAGTAGCTAAAAAGCTTGCTCTTCATTATAAAAACATTGATAATTTAGCTCAAGCAACCTTAATGGAGTTAATTATGGTTGATGAGATTGGTGAACGAATTGCAGAAAGTGTGATAACATTCTTTTCGGACATTGATAATGTTAAAATTATAAATCAGTTAAAAGAGCATGGTTTACAGTTTGAAGTTATTGAGAAAGAGGTGGTTTTGGAATCAACTATTTTTGAAGGAAAAACGTTTGTTGTATCAGGTGTTTTTACAAATTTTTCGAGAGACGAAATTAAAAATACGATTGAGGCAAATGGCGGAAAAATAGGAAGTTCTATTTCATCAAAAACACATTATGTAGTAGCTGGTGAAAATATGGGACCTGCTAAATTAGAAAAAGCATTAAAATTAAATATACCTATTGTAAGTGAATCCGAGTTTGAACAATTACTTAAAAAATAATTTGAGAGCTATTTTAAAGCAACCAGCGTTGTTTTTATTTTTATTATATCTTTTTATATGCATTGGGAAGTTATGACACTAATTTCTCGATCAGTAATTGTGCCTTCTATTTTAATTCATTATTTGCAAAAAAGTAACGATCAGATTGAAAAAATAGTAGTATTAGTTTGTTGTTTATTTTTTATAGGTGATATAATTATACAAACTAGGATCGAAAATTCACTTAAATGGATTATAATTATTTATATATCAAGTTATACCACTTTATTTCTATATTTAGCTTATGAGATCTGGAATACAAAGTTTAAAAAAATTATAAAAAAGCAAATCTATACGATCATACTAATTTTTGTTGTCTATTTGTCTGTTTTATTTCAATTTTTAAATATTATTTTTGACTCTCCGCTCGAATATAAAAATTTATATGCCATATGTAGTATCATATTATTTATATTATTAATTCTTGTATCAACAAATTTTTATCTAACAAAAGATGACGTTAATATTTATTTGATAATATGTATCTTCATGTTTTTAATTTCGGATACCTTACATACTTTTCGGGTTTATTACGTAGAACGATTTATGTTGGACTTTTTTGGCGTAATTTTTCAAACCTTATCGCATTATTTTTTGATTCAGTATTTTATTTTAAAACAAAGACAAATTAACAATCATATCGCATAAAAGAAAAGCTGTTTCAACTTGAAACAGCTTTTTTATTTAAAACGGTAAATCGTTATTCATTTCTTCTTCTACAATATCAGGTTTATTACTCCCGTTTTGATTTTGTGCATTTAAAGTATCTAAAAAGTTTATATCTTTAACCACACAAGTATTTACAGCAATCGCTTCACCATCTTTTAAATAAGCTTCTGCATTGGCTTTACCAACAACAAGCAGTTTAATACCTTTTTTAATATAAGGAGCCAAAGCCTCAGAATTTGCATATCTAACGCATCTAAACCATTCGGTTTTAGATTGTTTAACCCCTTGATTATCTTTCCAACTTTCTGTAACTGCTAAACTAAATCGAATAGCAAATCGATTGTTTTCGAACTTATGAACCTCGGCATCTGCACCAACATTCCCTAATAAAATTAACTGATTCATAGTATTTATAATTATGGTTATTTCATAAAGATACTAAAAAAAATCAAATAATTTATTAAAATACGGATTTAATGTTATTTATGAAGAAATTTTCTGGAGAATATTCTAAATTATTTAGCTCGGAAACTAGTGCTTTTTTAGGTACATAATCTCGATATTCTGCACCAAAATTTACACGAATCATACTTATAGGACTTTGCTTTAAGTCTTCGAAATTTGCTTTTGAAAATAAAAAATAGTTACTTAAAAGTTGTGTGTTAAAATTAGTGTCTGGATCTATGTATAATTGACTACACGTGTCCGAAGTGGATATAAGTGTAACAATTTTTCCGTTTTGTAATTGAATAAAGATTTTAGATTTTTTATCAAAACATTTTGTTGGAATAAAGACAGAATTTGTTTCGATAGCTTGAAAATGTAAAAAAAGAACTCCATTTTCATTTACTAGCGAAAAATTTAAAACCTCTTTTCTGTTTCCAAATAAAAGTTCATCCATTAAATAATCCTTCGTCTTTTTTACATTTACTGTATCATTTTTAATTTCAAAATCAATTTCTCCTTCTTTAACTTTTTCTTGAGCTTGGGATTGAAATGCAAATAAAAAGAGTAGGAGTAGTGTAAGTTTTTTCATTGTTAAGTTATATTTTTTGGCAAATTAATATCATTTTTTTGTCTTGTAAAGTTGTTGTAGCAAATGCATAATCTGTACCACCATCATTTATTTTATATTTTTTTCGTAAATCTTCTACACTAATTAAAAAATTTCGGGTTGTAAGATTCATTTTTTGATTTTTTAAAAAAGAAGAAGCATTTTGTTTGTTAAACTCAAAGCTGTTTTCAATTTTAAAAATGCGTCCCGGAAAATCAGAAATCAATTCTTCTGATGTGTACAAATGCGAATGTATGTGCAGTTTACTTAAATTAAATGTGTTAGCAATAGCATTGAATAAACCAGATTTCATTATAGCACTATTGGGTTCGTATAAATAGGTTTTTGGTTCAGTGAATTTAGTTGTTGCATCATCTGCTAAAGTATGTTCAAATTTTTGGATGTTATTTTTAGTTAAATTAACAGCTTCACATCTAATTTCTCCTACAAAATCCTTTTCAATTTCAATCAAAAACTCTTTAACTTCGTTATCTAAAGCAATTATATATACTTTTTTTACAAAATTAAGCTCCGAAATAGCTTGTGTAATATCTAAAATAGGTGAATTTTTAATTAAGATTTGATGGCTGTATTTAAAATATAAATCCAATAATTCAGGAACGTTAGGCAAACAATCTTTTAACTGAAAAACTTTTCCTTTACCATCGTTTCTGCGAGATGGATCAACATAAATCCAATCGAAATTTTGATTCAAACGCTGCAATATTTCGGTAGAATCTCCCGCAATACATTGAATATTTAACTGATTTAAAACCGTTTTGTTATGATCTACTTTTTCTGAAAGTTCAGTGTTTAACTCACAATGAACAACTTTTTTAAATTTTTTAGCAAAGTAAAAATCATCAATACCAAATCCACCGGTTAAATCGATTAAACTTTCGCCTAAAATTAAATTGGCTTTGTATGACGCAGTACTTTCTGAGGATGTTTGTTCAATATTTAGTTTTGTTGGATATATAATGTTTTGAGTTGCAAACCAAGTAGGCAATTTTGTCTTTGCTTTTTGTTTTGATGCAATTTGATTTAAAACGAAACTCCAATCTAAATCGTTAAAAGGATTTTTAGATAAAGCTAACTTGTTTACATCTGCGTTTAAATTAGCATTTATAAAATCTTGAACTTCTTTTTTCAATATCTTTTCAAACATAAAAAGCCTTATTTTAATAAATTGGTAATTTGATAAAGCATAATTGCTGTTGCCTGAATTACGTTCATACTACTATTTGTTCCATACATATTAATGTGTACTTTTTGATTAGCAAGTTCGATTAATTGATTTTGAATACCATAAATTTCGCTTCCTAAAATTAAAGTCAAAGGCTTGCTTGGTAAAGTCAATTCGTTTAAGGCCACACTATCGTCAGTAATTTCGAGAGCAATAACGTGAGTTTCTTTATTTTTTAATAATTCGATTACTGTTTCTGTATCTTCAATGATATCAAAAGGCACAATTTTGTGGGTACTTCTGGATGTTTTATTGATTTTACGATCGATAAAAGGGATATTTTTTCCTAATAGAATAATTTTTTCTACACCATAAGCTTCGGCAATTCGGAAAAGTGAACCTATATTTTCTTGAAAATAAATATGATCTGAAACAATTGTGATAGGAAAAGTACGAGAGTTAAATTGTGTTTGCTCGTGAGTTAATTGTATGGACATTTTAGTTTGTAAAAGCGTAATTAATAATATTTGCACCCATTTGTAGTGCTTTTTTTCGAACAGATTCGGGATTATTGTGCACTTCAGGGTTTTCCCAACCGTCACCCAAATCGGTTTCATTGGTGTACAAAAGTACAATTCTATTATCAATTATTATAGCAAAAGCTTGCGGAGGTTTGTTATCGTGTTCGTGAATTTTTGGTAATCCGTCCTGAAATAAAAAAGGCGCTTTAAAAATACTATGGTTGGCTCCAAGTGGAGTTAGTTCGTGGTTTGGAAATAATTTTTTTATTTCCCTTTTAATATATTTATCCATTCCGTAATTGTCATCAATGTGTAAAAAACCACCATTGGTTAAGTATTTACGTAGATTAATTGTTTCAGCTTCATTAAATTCAACGTTTCCATGTCCGGTCATGTGTACAAACGGATAGTCGAATAGGGAAGAGCTGCCAACTTGAACGGTTGGGATTTTATTCGAAATTTTAGTTTTGATGTTTGCGTTGCAAAAATTAACCAAGTTGGGTAATGCCGTTGGGTTAGCATACCAATCGCCACCTCCGTTATATTTTAAAAGTGCAATTTCTTGACTAAAAACGGATTGTGAGAACACGAAACAAAATGCAATTAAAACTAAATTTTTCATTACTATATTTTTTTTAAATATAAGAAAAGGCGAGAATAATCTCGCCTTTTGTTTTTATTTTTTGTAGAAGAATTCGTTCTCTGTTGTAATGTTTTTTGCTTTATTTTCAGCCTCTTGCGCTCTAAGTTCAACGCGTCTGATTTTTCCAGAAATTGTTTTTGGTAAATCTGTTACAAATTCAATGATTCGAGGCATTTTATATGGAGCTAAATTTTCTCTAGAATAATTAAAAAGCGCAGTTGCTAATTCTTCGTTTGGTTGACAATCGTTAGAGATAACTACAAAAGCCTTAACCTCAAAGCCTTTAACAGGATGTGGCGATCCAACAACAGCAGATTCTAAAACACATTCATGTTCTAATAAAACGGATTCAACCTCAAAAGGTCCGATTCTATAATCCGAAGCCTTAATAACATCATCATCGCGACCAATAAACCAAATATATCCTTCGGCATCGCGATATGCTTTATCACCTGTATAGTATAAACCGTGTTTAAAAGCTTTTTTCTCACGTTCTTTATCAAATAAATAGCCTTTAAAAATACCATTTATAGAGGTTTCTCTATCCATTTTGATACAAATATTACCCTCTTCATTATCTTCTTGAATATTTCCATCTTCATCGGCAATAACAACATCATATAAAAATAGAGGTTTACCCATAGATCCAAATTTTATTTTTTCTCCAGGTAAATTTCCTACAATACAAGTCGATTCAGTTTGTCCAAATCCGTCTCTAATGGTAACACCTGTTCCGTCTCGCCATTCTTCAATAACCTCTGGATTTAAAGGTTCTCCAGCAGCGACGCATTCTTTTAATGAAAAATTAAACGCTTTTAAATCTTCTTGAATAAAAAGTCTTAATACTGTTGGTGGCGCGCAAAGTGTTGTTATTTTGTGTTTTTCGATTAAAGAAAGAGTTGTTTTAGCATCAAATCTATTTAATGTATGATAAGCAAAAATAGTTGCGCCCATATTCCAAGGAGCAAAAAAGCTACTCCAAGCAAATTTTGCCCATCCTGGTTGTGAAATATTGTAATGAATGTCGTTTTCGGTTAGACCAATCCACGAAGTTGTGGTTAAGTGACCCAATGTTAAGCTTAAGTGTGTATGGCATACAATTTTGGTAAACCTGTTGTTCCCGAAGTGAAAAACATAAATAAAGTATCGTGTGGATCGCTGTAAACGCCATCTGCT
>CANRKI010000115.1 GCA_947631175.1 uncultured Flavobacterium sp. | reverse complement strand
ACGCAGATACGCAGATACGCAGATACGCAGATACGCAGATACGCAGATACGCAGATACGCAGATACGCAGATACGCAGATACGCAAATAAGCAAATCAGCAAATCAGCAAATAAGCAAATCAGCAAATCAGCAAATCAGCAAATAAGCAAATAAGCAACTTAGCAAATCCGCAAATAAGCAGTTCAGCAACTCAGCAATTAAAAAAAATGCTATGAAAGAATTTTATTTCGAAAGACTTACTGTTTGGCAAGAATCAAGAAATTTTGTAAAGCAGGTGTATTTGAAAACGATAGAATTTCCTGAAAATGAAAAATTTGGATTAACATCTCAAATACGAAGAGCTGCTTTAAGCATAACAGCAAATATTGCTGAGGGGATGTCGCGGTTTACTGAAAAAGAAAAAGCCCGATTTATTAGTATAGCTTACAGTTCTGGAATTGAAGTTTTAAACTTTTTGATCTTAGCTAATGACTTAGATTATTTAACTGATGATAATTATTTGAAATTACGAACAGATTTGGAAAAAATAACAAACCAATTGAATAGTCTTTATAAGAGATTTGATAAATAGGTAAATCCGCAGCTCAGCAACTTAGCAAATACGCAGATTCGCAAATAAGCAGTTCAGCAAATCCGCAACTTAGCAAATACGCAACTTAGCAAATACGCAGATTCGCAAATAAGCAGATTCGCAAATAAGCAGTTCAGCAACTTAGCAAATCCGCAGATCCGCAAATCCGCAAATAAGCAGTTCAGCAAATCAGCAGTTCAGCAAATCCGCAACTTAGCAAATACGCAGTTCAGCAAATAAGCAAATAAGCAAATCCGCAGATTCGCAAATAAGCAAATAAGCAAATCCGCAGATTCGCAAATAAGCAATAAAAAGAGAGAATAAATGAAAGCAACAGAGACAAAACTTAAAGGATGTTTTATCATTGAACCGACAGTTTTTGAAGATGATAGAGGTTATTTTTTTGAATCATATAACGAAAATAAATTAAAAGAAATTTTAGGTTATACGCCTAACTTTGTGCAAGACAATCAATCAAAATCAGCGTACGGAGTGGTTCGTGGGTTGCATATGCAAGCTGGAGAACATGCACAAGCAAAATTAGTTCGTGTAGTAGAGGGTGCTGTAATAGATGTGGCTGTTGATGTACGTCCAGGATCAGAAACTTACGGGCAATCTGTTGCGGTCGAATTATCTGCAAGCAACAAAAAACAATTGTTTATACCAAGAGGCTTCCTTCATGGATTTTCTGTAATATCAGATACTGCTATATTCTTTTATAAATGTGACAATGGTTATAATAAAGAATCTGAAGACGGTTTAAATCCCTTAGATACAAATTTAGGAATAGATTGGCAAATCCCAGAAAGCCAAATAATTTTATCTCAAAAAGATAAAGAAGCACAAAGTTTTAAAGAGTATAAGTCTAAAAAATCATAGATCATGTCTAAACACATTTTAGTCACTGGTGCAAACGGACAGCTAGGACAATCTTTGCAAGAAATCTCAAAAGCTTATCCCAAATTAAAATTTACATTTCTTTCAAAAGCGCAATTAGATATCACAAATCAAAAAGAAGTATTGGAATATGTAGGTAATAGTAATTTTGATGCTGTGGTTAATTGCGCAGCCTATACAGCTGTGGATAAAGCAGAGTCAGAAGAAGATGCTGCTTACTTAATCAATGTAAAGGCAACAGCTTATTTAGCAGAAGCAACCGCTCTAAAAAATATTCCTTTCATACATATCTCAACAGATTATGTTTTTGGTGGTTGGGTATCACAGCCAAGAAAAGAAACAGATAAAGTAGATCCAATTAATGTATACGGAAAAACAAAATTAGAAGGCGAGAATAAAGCATTAAATTCAAACTCTAAGACTATCATTATCAGAACCTCATGGGTGTATTCACAATTTGCAAATAATTTTGTTAAAACCATGCTGCGTTTGTTTAAAGAAAAAGAAGAAATTCAAGTGGTAAACGATCAAATAGGTTCACCAACCAATGCGTTAGATTTAGCAGACGCTATTGCACAAATTTTATCAAAAGGTGAAATGGAATATGGAATCTTTAATTATTCTAACGAAGGCAATTGCTCTTGGTTTGAATTTGCTATGAAAATTAAAGAACTAACAAATGCAACTACTAAAATAATTCCAGTGCCTACAACTGCATTTCCTACAGCGGCTAAAAGACCTGCTTTTTCACTTTTAGATAAAACTAAAATAAAAACCAGCTATCAGATACAAATTCCAGAATGGGAGAGCAGTTTAATAAAAATGCTCAAAGAGATAAAAGCTTAATTTTATAGTAAAAATTCAAAGAATAAGATTTCTTTTCTCTTTTTTTCTTTTGCTTTTAAAATATAATTAACTACTTTCGCCAATTCAATAGTATTTCTACCAAAAAGATACTATTAAAATAAACCAAAACACAACATGAAAGGAATTATACTAGCTGGAGGGTCAGGCACACGCCTACACCCCTTAACTTTGGCTGTAAGTAAACAATTAATGCCAGTTTACGACAAGCCCATGATATACTATCCCTTAACAACTCTTATGTTAGCGGGTATACATGAAATTCTTATCATTTCTACACCTCACGACTTACCTCATTTTCAAAAATTATTAGGAGACGGAACCCAATTAGGCTGCAAATTTGAATATGCCGTACAAGAAAATCCCAATGGTTTAGCTCAAGCTTTTATAATCGGAGAAAAATTCATCGGTACAGATAAAGTGGCGCTTATCTTAGGAGATAATATTTTCTACGGTAGTGGCATGAGTAATTTATTACAACAATGTACTAAAGAAGAAGGCGGAGTAGTCTTTGCTTATCCTGTAAGTGACCCAGAACGTTACGGTGTAGTAGCTTTTGATGAAAATAACAAAGTACTCTCAATAGAAGAAATGCCTCTAAATCCTAAATCTAATTACGCAGTCCCTGGTTTATATTTTTATGATAATTCAGTCGTTGAAATTGCTAAAAAAATAAAGCCTTCAGCACGAGGTGAATATGAAATTACCGATGTTAATAAAGAATATTTAAAACAAAACAAACTACGAGTTGGGGTATTTGATCGCGGTACAGCATGGTTAGATACCGGTACTTTTGCATCTTTAATGCAAGCCGGGCAATTTGTACAAGTAATAGAAGAGCGTCAAGGCTTAAAAATAGGTGCTATAGAAGAGGTAGCTTACCGCATGGGCTATATTTCTAAAGAGCAATTATTAAATTTAGCTGCTCCTTTAGCTAAAAGTGGGTATGGCGAATACTTAATAAAAGTAGCCAAATAGTTTTTAATAGGGATAAAGTAGTATTTACTAAATAAAAGTAGTACTACTAAATAGTAAAAAAACTATATTTGTGAAAATCAATACGCAAATTCTATAATAAAATTAGGTATTGATATAAAAAGACTTCTTATTATAGATAAGAAAAGCATACAAAGAAACAATTTGTATTAAAAGAATGTATTAACGAAAGGTTATAAAAATGTTAAGAATTAAAGTAAAACCCTTACTGCTACTCGTAATGATTTTAGGGTTAATTACGTCCTGCGCATCGAGAAAAGATTTAGTTTATTTTCAAGGAGAAACAGATTTAAATACGGTGTACGAACAAAGTACACCAAAAATCAGACCTAACGACATGCTCTCAATCTCAATCTCTGCAACAGACATGAGAGCAACAGAACCTTTCAATCAAAATAACGTTTATCAAATACGTCAGCCTCAAAATCAAGAACAAGCTCTAAACGTGTTCACGGTTTCAGAACAAGGTACTATTGACTTCCCTGTTTTAGGTGAAGTTTACGTAAACGGCCTTACGCGTAACCAAGCCATCCAGCTATTTAAACAAAAGCTAGAACCCTATATTGTAAACCCTGGGGTAAATATCAATTTTGTGAATTTTAAAGTAAGTGTAATTGGCGAAGTAAACAAACCAGGAACGTTTACATTACCTACCGAACGTATAACGGTACTCGAAGCTTTAGCACTTTCAGGCGATTTAACCATACAAGGAAAACGAAACAACGTAATGGTAATTCGTGAAACCAACGGAGAGAAAAAAACCTATACGATAGATTTAACTTCAAAAGAGGCTTTAAATTCTCCAGTATATTATTTAGCGCAAAACGATGTAATTTACGTTGAGCCTAACAAATCAAGAGTCCAATCGTCTGTAGTAAACTACAGCATATTTGTATCCATAGCAGGAATCATCATTTCTGTAATAGCCGTATTATCAAGATAGCATGAAACCACAGTACAACAACAGCACTTCGTCATTTCAAAACCAAAACGAAGAAGAAGAAATCAACATCCGTCAAATAATAGAGCAATATTTTTATTATTGGAAATGGTTTCTACTTTCTATCATCGTTGCAATAGTAGTAGCCATAGTTTATTTAAAATTAACACCTAAAACTTACAGTGTTAATGCACAAATTTTATTAAATGAGGCAAACAATACTTCACCAGAGTTAGCAGCTTTATCAGATGCAGCGGCAAGTTTTACAGGAGGGGGAAGTAATGCCGTAGTGAACGATCAAATAAAAATCCTAAAATCTCGTCGTTTGATGTATAAAACCATCAACGAAAACAAATTAAACGTTCGTTATTATATAAATGGAAGTTTAACAGACCAAGAGGTTTTAGCAAAAGAAGCACCCTTACAAATTATTTTTGAAAACGATACCGTATATACCTCAGATCTTTTCAAAGGAGAATTAAAATTAGCTTCAAATTCTGCTACGCAATTCGTAGTGGTAGATAGTGATTTTGTAGAACCAGGCGTGTACACTTACAATCAAAATATTTCAAGTACGTTAGGTAATTTCAAAATTTCACCTGCGGTAAATGGGGTGAGTGATGATTTTCAAATTACAGTAAACTTACATCCAATCATGAATGCGGTTTTAGCCTTCCAACGTCAGTTGCAAGTATCTCCAGATGCAGATAAAAATTCAATGATCATTAATTTTGAGATGAAAGACCACATCAAAACGCGTGCAGTTTTGGTTATCAATGCCATCATCAATAATTATAAATCAGAAACCAAAGCAGATGCTACCCAACTAGCAAAAGCAACTACTTCATTCATTAACGAACGTTTAAACTTAATAACAACCGATTTAAGTAAAGTCGATAGTGATTTACAAGAGTTCAAAGTTGCAAATAAAACCAATAATACAGAGGCAGAAGCAAACGTTTTTCTAAATGATGCGTTAAACGTAGACAAGCAAGTATTAGATTTTACAGCCCAATTACAAATCGCAGAACATTTAACCAAAACCTTGGCAAGCAATCAAGCAGATTTATTACCTTCAAACATAGGTATTCAAGATGTAGCTTTAAGTAATGCAATTAACAATTACAACAACTTGGTATTAGAAAAGCTAGAATATAGCAAATCTATGAAAGCAAGTAATCCAGTAATGCAAAACTTAAACACCAACATCAACGATTTAAAAGTCAGCTTACAAAACAGTTTACTATTATACCAAAACAACATCAAAACTTCGTTGCAAATGGTAGAAAGTAAAAAAGCCAATTTAAATACCAAACTAAACAAACTACCAGAACAAGAGCGTGGCTTTAGAGACATTGTGCGTCAACAACAAATTGTAGAAGCAATCTATTTGTTCCTATTACAAAAAAGAGAAGAAGCAGAAATTAAAGCATCGGCTTCGGTAGATACGGTAAAAGTGGTAGACGAACCTTATGCAAGCCATATTCCAGTAGCACCAAAAACAAACATCATTTTGTTAGGAGCTGTAATTTTAGGTGGATTAATTCCTTTTGCCATCATTTATTTAAGCATACTATTAAATAACAAAATCAAAGACCGTGAAGATTTCTTAAGTTACTTTGATGGTGCATTCTTAGGCGATGTCCCAAAGGCCGATTTAGATATGATAAAAGCCAACGACCGTTCCGGTTTGGCAGAAGCCATGCGTATCATCCGTTCCAACTTAAATTTCATTTTACCTAAAAATAGCGAGAACAAAGTGGTTTATGTAACTTCGACAGTTCCAGGCGAAGGAAAAACCTTCTTTTCGGTTAATCTAACACAATTGTTGGCCTTAACTAAGAAAAAAGTAATCATCGTAGGAGCAGACATCCGTAAACCGCGTATTGCAGAGTATTTACATTTAACCAATCTAAAACCAAAAGGTTTATCTAACCTTTTAGCAGATCATAACTTAAGTCTAAACGATACTATTTTACGTAACCCAAACAACTTGCTGTTCGATGTGCTTCCTTCTGGAGCTATACCTCCAAATCCAGCCGAATTGTTGTTAGAACCTCGTTACAATCAAATCATCGAAGAACTAAAACAAGAATATGACTTTGTAATTGTAGATACAGCACCAATTGGTATGGTGGGCGATACGCAAATCATTGCAGATGCTGCAGATGCTACCATTTACATCGCACGTTCAAATTACTTAGATAAACGCTTAAGAACCGTATTGCAAGATGCCCAGCAAAAACACAAACTAAAAAATATCGGTTTAGTAATCAACGATGTAGATTACAATCGTGGTTATGGTTACGGCTACGGTTACGGTTACGGTTACGGTGAAAAAACAAATAAAAAAACATTCAAATTTTTTAAATAACTAAAAAAATAAAACACATGAAAAAACGTATCTTATTCGCAGTTACAGCAGTGTTAGCATTAACTAACGCAAAAGCTCAACAAGGAGATTTTTGGAACAAAACTTCTTTAGAACTTGGTTATGGTTATGCAATGCCTTTTACGCCAACAACGAACATAAAAACTTCAGATTATAATAGTTTTGTAAACTTTACAGGTGGGGTAAATTACGATCTAAATGAAGTATGGGGATTACGAGCTACATATGCGTTCCATAAATTTGAACATAAAAACACAGACAATCTTGGGGTAGATTACCACAAATTCATGTTAGAGGGTACGTTCAATATTTTAGAAAGTTTAAATAATTCAGCTTCTTACTATGGTAATTCGCCATATGAGGTTCAAGTACATGCAGGTGTTGGTGGAACTTTTGCTAAACCTACACAAGGCAAGGGAACCAATAAAATGGGAAACCTACAAATAGGTTTAAAACCAAGTTTTAAAACATCAGAACGTGTAAGCTTGTTTTTAGATGTTACTTACGTATCCAACTTCAACCAAAAATTAGGATACAACGGCTTATCAGCACACGATATAGATAACGGAAGTTACCTAAGTGCAAATATTGGAGTACAAGTAAAATTGGGAAGATAATTTTTTAAATTCAAGTTTGTATTAAAAACGGTAAACTTGTCAATCAATAAAATGAAACATATATTAATTACAGGAGGTGCCGGCTTTATCGGTTCAAATTTAACTGAACATTTCTTGCATAAAGGGTATAAAGTAACCTGTTTAGATAATTTTGCTACAGGTTACCGCCACAACATTGAAGAATTCTTTACAAACGAAAATTACAGCTTAATCGAAGGTGACATCCGCGATTTAGATATGTGTAAAAAAGCAGTAGTTGGTGTAGATTATGTACTACACCAAGCTGCTTTAGGTTCGGTACCTCGTTCAATTAACGACCCTATTACTTCAAATGAGGTAAATGTTTCTGGTTTTTTGAATATGCTAGTCGCTGCTCGTGATGCGGGGATCAAACGTTTTGTTTATGCAGCTTCGTCTTCAACCTATGGCGATTCAGAAGCTTTACCAAAAGTAGAAGATGTAATCGGCAAACCTTTATCTCCCTATGCAGTGACCAAATATGTGAACGAATTGTATGCAGACGTGTTCGCGAAAACCTACGGTTTAGAAATCATTGGTTTGCGTTATTTCAATGTATTTGGTCGTCGTCAAAATACACGTGGGGCGTATGCAGCGGTTATTCCATTATTTACAAAATTATTGATTCAACACGAATCACCAACAATAAACGGAACAGGTGAAAATTCTCGTGATTTTACGTACATTGATAATGTGATTCAAATGAATGAATTGGCGATGTTGACCGAAAATCCGTTAGCAGTAAACACCGTTTACAATACAGCGGTTGGTGATCGTACCAACTTAAATGAGTTGGTAAGCTACATCAAAGAATTTTTAACGGAATTTGATCCGGAAATTGCGAACATTCCAGTGAATCACGGGCCTAACCGCCAAGGAGATATTCCACATTCATTAGCTTCTATAAACAAAGCGAAAGAATTATTAGGCTATCAGCCAACGCATATCATCCGTCAAGGCTTACAAGAAGCAGTTGCTTGGTATTGGGAACATAAGGAAATGCTTTAATGGGTGATGTGACCACCGACCACAGTCCACCGACCACAGTCCACCAACCACCAAATAACCATAAAAAATATAAAATGATACGGACTTATCGCGATTTAGATGTTTGGAAAAACGCAATGAATTTGGCAGAGAATGTATATGCTGTTACTAAAGATTAGAAGATGTGCTGTTTCAATACCTTCTAACATTGCGGAGGGGTTCATGAGAAAGAACACTAAAGAATATATTCAATTTTTGCATATAGCGTTGGGTTCTTTAGGAGAATTAGATACGCAAGTAGAATTGAGTATTCGAATAGGTTTTATAAAAGAAGAACAAAATTTAAATGAAAATATAACAACGATTAGAAAACAATTATATGGTCTGATAAGAGTATTAAAGGAAAAACTATAGTCTTTGACCCCAGTTCACCGAACACAGA
>CANRKI010000114.1 GCA_947631175.1 uncultured Flavobacterium sp. | reverse complement strand
GTCCGATAGAATATCGAACTCATTTTTATAATAATTAATTTTTTAATCTGTCCAAACTTTTGGGTGCAGTCCAAATTGTGGAGGCTTTTTTTATTCTGCTAAATTAATTGTTTGATTTACATCCCAATTGGCACGAACATCGAGTAAGGCCGGAAAATAAAAAACTTTTTCAGGTTGTCGTTTCTCTAAATAACTTCCTGTAGTCCATTCTTTATTTTTATCCGTATCATAAATTACTCTAACCATATATTTTTTAGGATCTATGGCATTAAACTCAAACGATAATTTATTTTCGCTATACGCTTCATAAACCATTTTTTCTTTTTCATCTAATAGTTGAATGATAAAAGGAAACGATTCCGGATTAGTAAATGATAGTATTAAATTTCCGTAATCACTATACTGTTTTGTGGTTAATGTAGTTTGTAAAGTGTCGTTTTTAAAACCATAAAAATCGCTAATTGCTCCAGGTAAAACGGTTAAGTTATACGCTTGATTTTCTTCTTTCTCAAAATCAAAAACAATTTGATTCTCAAGCTTTTTAACAGAAGATGTAAAAGCCAACGCTGTCGAATCTTTTTTAGTTAAAACAACTTTAGTAGCATCAAATTTTTCGATTGGTGTATTGACCTGAATTTTAAACGAATCTCTAAAATTTAAACTATTAGATTTTGGAATATTTATTTGAAGTGTATCAGCTGTTTTCATGCTTTTAAGCTTCAATTTTTGTGTTTTCACAATTCCTTTGTTGGAAACGTTAATTTGAATCGAATCGTTTTTAATATCAATTTTAGGTAACCACAATTGGATCGAATCCTTATCAACAATTTTAGTAAAACGCGTTTCAGATTTTTCACCATTAAGCTCGGTTTCTACTTTAAAATCATTGTAATCAGAGGCAACTACACCAAAATTAACTTTATTATTTGCTAGTTGCACAGGTCGTTTTACAGCATATTCTAGTTGTTCCTTAAACAACGTCAAAGTATATAATGAATCTTTAGGTAATTGAATTGGCTTTGGATTAAAAGCAATTTTATCTTGATTAGGATCAAAAATATTATTTTTATTTTCGTCCTTAACAGCTACTAAATAATAAGCACCTTCTTTTACATTTCCAATTTCAAACTCACTTCCATACTCTAAAGTATTGGTCAAATAATAAGGTGTTTGTTTGTAAATGGTCGAGTCGGTAAACGTCTCAGCAGGATATAACATTACGGTAACATTTTTATCCGTGACGTTAGATAAAGCATCAGATAATCCACCTTTTACTTGTAAAGAATCGATAGCATCACCTGTCGAGAATACATATTTAAAGGCCGTATACGGGTTTTCTTCATTATTATCTACAATACTTTGTCCAAAATTAATACTGTAGGTTGTGTTTGCTTGTAAAGTATCGCTAAACGAAATCGTAATATCTTTACTTGCTCCACCTTGCGGAACAATTTTTAAATTATTTTTTAATGGTGGCGAAACAATTACCTGTTTATTAGCATCCTTAATTTTTATGTACTCATTAAAATTAATTTTAATTGAATTTCCTTTAAAATTAGTTTCAAAGTTTTTAGGCACACTACTTGTCATCACTGGCGCCAAAGTATCCTTAGGGCCTCCAGTAATTGTACCACGCTTGGCACAATTGGTTAAAATTATAGGAATTAAAAGTAAAGGAATTAACCAATATTTTGATTTAAACATAAACATTCGATTTAATGTCACAAAATAACTATTTTATTTACTTGTAACGAAATGTTTTATTTTAAAATTAGCTATGTGAATACGCAATAGTTAAAATACTTATGCTTTTATGCGGAATTTGTTGCAAGGCTTTTACACATTGTATTAAGGTAGAGCCAGTGGTTAAAACATCATCTACAAGTATCAAATTTTTCTGCGGAGGAATAATAGCACTCACACCAAAAGCATTTTCAATGGTTGTATTTCGCTCCATTAAATTTTTTTTTGATTGAGTTTTGTTATACATCTTTCGAATTAAAGAGGTTGTATTTAGATCTATTTCATGATTTGTAGCCAAAGTTTCACAAAAACTCTGTATTTGATTATATCCTCGTTCCTTATATTTTTTAGGATGGAGCGGAACCGGAATAATACACGAATCGTGCGAAAAAAAGCCACTTTCGTTTAAATCATCCTCAAACATATTAGCAAATAAAACACCTAAATTTTGAGCATTTTTATATTTTAATTGATGAAGACTGCGTTGCACAAT
This sequence comes from uncultured Flavobacterium sp., assembly GCA_947631175.1. Taxonomy (GTDB): domain Bacteria; phylum Bacteroidota; class Bacteroidia; order Flavobacteriales; family Flavobacteriaceae; genus Flavobacterium. The sequence continues at coordinate 6,493 of CANRKI010000114.1, read as the reverse complement.
TCCGTTCTTTTCAAAATAAACTAACGCGGCAACCTTTTGTAAAGCAACAATTCCGTAAAATTTTTTAAAAGCCGAATTCTCATCTTCAAACAAATGATTCGTCCTAGGTAATTCAAATCTACAATAGCTACAAAGTAAATTTTCATTATCCGATAAAATGGTCTCGCAACCAACACAAACTTTAGGAAATAAAACATCAACAATAGAATTAAAAATCTGCTTCATAATCTGTAATATTAGTGCTACCTTTACTACAACGATTTTTAATTAAAAATCATTATAAATTCTAGAAATTTTTAATAACTAAATCGCTAATAACAAGGCAATTTTATATTTTTGCACTATGGCAAAACAAGAAGATATTTTTAAAAATGTAGTTTCGCATGCTAAAGAGTATGGGTTTATTTTCCCATCGAGCGAAATTTATGATGGTTTGAGCGCTGTTTATGATTATGCTCAAAATGGAGTAGAGTTAAAGAAAAACATCCGTGAATACTGGTGGAAATCAATGGTGCAAATGCACGAAAATATTGTAGGGATTGATGCCTCTATTTTTATGCACCCAACTACTTGGAAAGCATCCGGCCACGTTGATGCATTTAACGATCCTTTAATTGATAACAAAGATTCTAAAAAAAGATATAGAGCAGATGTTTTAATTGAAGACTACTGCGAAAAAATTTATCAAAAAGCACAAAAAGAAATCGAGAAAGCACGTACTCGTTTTGGTGAATCTTTTGATGAAGCACAATTTATTGCTACAAACGGTAGAGTTGTAGAATATTTAGCTAAGAAAAAAGAAATCTTAGAGCGTATGGCTCGTGGATTAGATACAGGAGACTTAGCCGATGTAAAATTGTTAATTGAAGAATTAGGAATTGCTGACCCAGAAACTGGTTCTAAAAACTGGACAGACGTTCGTCAATTCAACTTAATGTTCGGTACAAAATTAGGTGCATCTGCTGATACGGCTATGGATTTATACTTACGTCCGGAAACAGCACAAGGTATTTTCGTAAACTTTTTAAACGTTCAAAAAACGGGACGTATGAAGATTCCTTTCGGAATTGCACAAACAGGTAAAGCTTTCCGTAACGAAATCGTTGCACGTCAGTTTATCTTCCGTATGCGTGAATTTGAACAAATGGAAATGCAATTTTTTGTAAAACCAGGAGAAGAAATGCAATACTACGAATATTGGAAAGATACGCGTTTAAAATGGCATTTATCTTTAGGTTTAGGAAAAGAAAATTACCGTTTTCACGACCACGAAAAATTAGCGCACTACGCAAACGCAGCGGCTGATATTGAATTTAACTTCCCATTCGGATTTAAAGAATTAGAAGGAATTCACTCGCGTACTGATTTCGATTTAAAAGCACACGAAAAATTTTCGGGTAAAAAATTACAGTTTTTTGATAACGATACAAACTCATCATACGTTCCTTACGTAGTAGAAACATCAGTTGGTTTAGATCGTATGTTTTTAGCTGTTTTCTCTAATTCTTTAAAAGAAGAGGTTTTAGAAGACGGATCAACTCGTACCGTTTTACAATTACCTTCGGTTTTAGCTCCTACAAAAGCAGCTGTTTTGCCATTGGTTAAAAAAGACGGTTTACCAGAAATTGCTAAAGAAATCATGGATGATTTAAGATGGGATTTTAACGTTGCTTACGATGAAAAAGATACGGTTGGCCGCCGTTACCGTCGTCAGGACGCTTTAGGAACTCCATTTTGTATTACAGTAGATCACCAAACTTTAGAGGATAAAACAGTTACAATCCGTCATCGTGATACTATGGAACAGCAACGTGTTGCTATTTCTGATTTAAGAAATATCATTAACAATGAAGTTTCAGTACGTAATTGGCTACAAAAAATGAACACATTATAAAAGCACTTTATCGTTAATTTACAACGTTTCGTCTATTAAAAAATATTAAAAAAAGATAATAATTATAAATTTATTTATCGAATAAATAATAATTAATTTCCCTTCTTTTTATTTAATTTTTAAAAGGATGCTTTGGTTTACCAAAGCGTCTTTTTTTTTCAACGATTTTTAATGTAACTACATAGAATAAAATATGACTTATTTTTTTTAAGCTATAAATTTGTCAAAATTTTTTACTAAAATGCTTAATTTATTAAAATTTGGATTTAGTGTATGCGCTATGATTTTTGCAATTTTTTGCCTTCATATTACATATGCATCAAAATCTTCATATTTTATATTCCACATTAAAAATGTTCTTGAAAAACCGATAATGTACCTACTTATTGGTCACATTATCTTTTTGATTTTTTTGGTTGTAAGAACAAATGAAAAACAAAATATTTACAATATATATAGTTTAGTAATCTCAATATGTAGTGCTATCTTACTTTTTTCAATATAAATAGTTTTTAAAATAAAATAATATTAAAAAGCGAGCTTGACCGTTAGTCAAGCTCGCTTTTTTAATCAATAACTATCTAAAAACTTAGATATATTTTAGCTATAATCACTTCCATTCAAAAGATTCCATAATTACGCGCATATCATTTTTAATATAATTAACAGCAGGTAATATCGAATCAAAATTAGGTTTTGCATAAAAATAAGCTGATCCTACAACAAAATTATTAACACTATCTGTTACATAAAACTGTGTGTTTGTGGCTGCATTTCCACCAACCAAATAAAACATACCATATACTTTTTTTTCTGGGTTTATAAAAGGCTGTTCAACAATATCATCAGCTTTAATTACGTGTTCGTAAGTAAGTTTTTGTGCATCTTTCAACAATTGTTCTACATCATTATTTACAGGTTTATATGACAAATAAATAGTAGCTTTCATTTTTGGATATTCGATCTGAAAACTACAATCTTTTTTCTCAACCAAATTAGATAAGGTATTCAACTCAAACCCAAAAGGACAGTTTAATGACGTGAAATTGTATTCTGGGGTAGGGTAATCTAAACGTAAATGTGCTTTAGGCTTAGGTATTACATCATCTTTACAACTAATTAAGGATAAAAAAACCGCTGTAAATGCTACAAAATATGGTAAAATAGATTTAATCATTTTTATAAAAAGATATATTACATTTTTAAGTTGTAAATATAAATGTAATACCATCAAAAATAAAATTAATATGGTAAATCTTCATTATCTGTAATCTCAATACTTGGTTTATTGTTTAAAGCATCGTATTTAAATTCAGCGGCATGCTTTTGTTCAATTTCTTTCTTTAAACTTAAAAAAGTAAATTCAGTAACCTGAATTTCGGTAGTAAATTTTGCAACACCATCATCACTTTGCCATTGTCTGGATTTTATACGTCCTTCAACATAAATTTTATCACCTTTCGATAAATATTTTTCGCAAAGCTCGGCTGCTTTATTACGCACCACTAAATTGTGCCACTCAGTAGACGAAATTTTTTCGTTCGTACTTTTATTAATATAAATCTCATTAGTAGCCAACGGAAAACGGCCTATGCAATTTCCTCCTTCAAAATAATGCAATTTCACATTATCTCCTAAATGACCTATAAGAATAACTTTATTTACTGTACCATTCATTTTTTATACGATTATGTTCAAATAGAAAATTTTGTTAAAGTTTTTCATAATTTTTTTCGATAAAATTAGCTAACACTATTGGATAGGCAAATTTATCTAAATCGCTAAGTGGTGTTTTTTCTAACATATTAGCCACATCAAGTTTCCAAAATCGAATATGCAAATGTTGATGAGATAATTTATGAATCACAAAATCAGCATCAAAACAATATAATTGTTTAATATTATATGATACAAAATGCTCTTTTATCAGAAGCTCAACCTCATCAATTGCAATCTCATGATCAAATTCAAACAAAGGAAACTCAAAAAGACCTTCCCAAATCCCTTTATTAATACGCTGATTAATTTCGATTGTATTATCGTCACCTTTCAAAATAACAAAGTCAAAATAACGTTTAGTAATTTTAGTTTTGCTTAATTTAACAGGTAATTCAGCGACTTTATTACGTTCGTATGCCATACAATAGTCTTTAAAAGGGCAATTTAAACAATCGGGAGATTTGGGCACACATTGCATTGCACCAAAATCCATAATGGCTTGATTAAATAATGCCGGATCAGCATCTTCATACTCAAATAGCAATTCATTTACCTGATTTTGGAACAATTTTCGCGTTTTTGCCACACTAATATCGTCCGAAATATCAAAAATTCGAGCTAAAACTCTAAAAACATTACCGTCAACAACACCAATTTTTTCATTAAATGCAAACGAAGCAATCGCAGCTGCGGTATATTCACCAACCCCTTTTAAAGCAAGTAAATCGTTATAATTATCTGGAAATTTGCCGTTTAAATTGGTAGCAATATATTTAGCAGTCTCGTGTAAATTACGAGCTCTAGAATAATAACCTAATCCTTGCCAAAGTTTTAGTACTTGTTCTTGACTAGCGTTTGCTAAATCACTAACTTTGGGAAATTGCTTGATGAAAGCTTGAAAATAAGGTAAACCTTGTGCCACACGCGTTTGTTGCAGAATAATTTCTGACAACCAAATATGGTATGGATTTGTTGTTTTTCGCCATGGTAAATCGCGCTTATTAGCTAAGTACCACGTAATTAATCTATTGTAAAAGTCCATGTTTTTAATGTAGTTTGCAAAATTATAACTTTATGTAATTAAATTTTAATCAATTAAGGTTGATTTTATATTTTTTTAATTCATATATTTGCACACTCAAAAAAAACTCATCAATATAAATACGAAAGAATAATGACAAAAGCAGACATCGTAGCGAAAATCTCGGAAAAGCTAGGACTTGAAAAAGGTGACGTACAGGCTACAGTTGAGTCTTTTATGGAAGAAGTAAAGAACTCACTAGAATCTGGGGACAACGTATATTTAAGAGGTTTTGGAAGCTTTATTATCAAAACAAGAGCAGAAAAAACAGGTAGAAATATCTCTAAAAATACAACAATTAAGATACCTGCTCACAACATACCAGCATTTAAACCTGCTAAAGTATTTGTTGATGGAGTAAAATCAAATACAGAAGTAAAAGTTAACTAATTTATTAACACTAAACACTACACATTATGCCAAGTGGTAAAAAAAGAAAAAGACATAAGGTAGCTACTCACAAACGTAAAAAAAGAGCGAGAGCTAACCGTCACAAAAAGAAAAAGTAGTTTAAAACTACTTTTTTCTTTTTATAAGAAAATGTTCTTTGAAATTATAGGTTATCCAACCTATATCGGGCTAAAAACCTGTAAATTATTGTTTAATCCATCTATACAGCATACGTTTTAGTAAGTATTTACGTTAAAACATATTCGTATGGATAAATAAGTATACTGTGAACAAAGAGTTAATTGTACGTTCTAGTTCAGATGCAGTTGATTTTGCCTTATTAAAAGATGGAAAACTAATTGAACTTCACCACGAAGAAAGAGAGGACGAAAGCAAAGACGAAGGATTTAATGTTGGCGATATTTTTATAGCTAAAATTCGCAAACCTGTTCCTGGATTAAATGCAGCTTTTGTGCATATCGGATTCGACAAAGATGCATTTTTGCATTATCATGACTTAGGGCCAAACCTTTCGTCAATGATGAAGTTTATTAAACTTGTAAGCACAGGTAAATTAAAAGACTACTCTTTAAAAACTTTTCCTTTTGAGTCTGAAATTGATAAAGATGGTACCATAACAGAAGTGTTAAGTGCAAATCAATCTATTTTAGTTCAAATAGTGAAAGAACCTATTTCAACAAAAGGTCCTCGGATTTCTTCAGAACTTTCATTAGCAGGACGTTATGTAGTTTTAGTTCCTTTTTCGGATCGTGTTTCAGTTTCTCAAAAAATTGAATCTAAAGAAGAAAAAGAAAGACTAAAAAAATTGGTTCAAACTATTAAGCCAAAAGGATTTGGAGTTATTGTGAGAACAGTAGCTGAAGACAAAAAAGTAGCCGAACTAGAAAGGGATTTACAAAATTTACTAGACAAATGGATTGCCATGTGTTCTAGAATCCCAACTGCACATCACCCATCAAAAGTATTGGGTGAATTAAATAAAGCTTCGTCAATTTTACGTGACATTTTCAATGATTCATTCACTGGAATTCACATAGATGATGAGGATTTATATTACCAAACTAAGGACTATTTGCAAGAAATAGCACCTTCTAAAGTCTCGATCGTCAAACATTATCAGTCAAAAGAATTGCCGCTTTTTGAAAAGTATAACATTGAGCGACAAATTAAAACCTCGTTTGGTAAAACGGTTTCTATGAGTAAGGGAGCTTATTTAATCATAGAACACACCGAAGCTTTACACGTAATTGATGTAAACTCGGGAAACCGTTCTAATAAAGCTACCAATCAAGAAGACACAGCGCTTGAAGTAAACTTAATTGCTGCCGCAGAAATTGCAAGACAGTTACGTTTACGTGATATGGGGGGAATTATTGTTGTTGATTTTA
>CANRKI010000113.1 GCA_947631175.1 uncultured Flavobacterium sp. | reverse complement strand
CAACCAACGATTCGGTCGATTTAGTTATTCGATCACAAGATTCGTGGAGTATTATTCCAAAAATATCAGGCTCAACTTCAAAATTTAAAAGCGAATTAATTGAACGTAATTTTATTGGTATTGGTCACGAGTTTCGTGCAAAATATCAACAACAACTACAAACACGAGAGAATTTGTACGATTTTCAGTATCGTCTTCCAAACATTAGACAAACGTTTATTGAAACGAGATTGCGTTATTTAAAAACGTACAACGACAATACGTTGAAAGAAATTCAAGTGGAACGAAAATTTTTCTCAAACTATGCCAAATGGGCTGGCGGTATACATTACGAACAATTTTTTCGAAACGATACGGTACATAATATTTCATTAGAAAAAGAATTTTTAAAATATAAATACAATAAAATAGAAATTTGGGGAGGATATGCTTTTAATATCCTCAAAAACAGCCCGTACAATCGTGTTACAAATTTTGTTACAACTGCAAGCTACGACTTTACGGATTACACACAATTTCCAGATCCAAACTACGATCCTTATAAATTTTATAATAACACGACACTTTGGCTTACCTCGTTTGGTATTACTTCACGCGAGTTCAATAAATCCAAGTACATTTTTTATCACGGAATTAATGAATACATCCAAACAGGTCGTAACATTTTTATTACTACAGGATTAGAGAACAGAAATCATATCAATCGATTTTATTTAGGAGGCCGAGTTTCGCTTGGGCAATTCTTCAAATTTGGATATTTAGCTCCAATTTTTGATATTGGAACCTTTTACAATCATGGTAAAACCGAACAGAATTTGGTACGTTTATCAGCTTTTTACATGAGTCCAATTTTTAATATAAAAAACTGGAATGTAAGACAATTTGTTGTTCCAAAATTTTCAATTGGTGGAAACCGATTTCCTGTTTGGGACGATTTAACATCATTAAGTGAACACGAAGATGGAATAAAAGGTTTTACCAACCAAATGCGAGGTTCTAAAAAATTATTGATTACGTTACAAACCCAATCATATGTACCAAAAAGCCTTTGGGGATTTAGATTGAGTCCGTTTTTTAATGCCAATTTTGGCTTATTAGGTAACACAACAACGAAACTTTTTAATTCAAAATTATATTCTAGTTTTGGTATTGGAGTTCAGATATCCAATGATTATTTGGTATTTGATAACTTTCATTTTTCGTTCATGTACTTTCCAACCACACCACTTAACGGAAATAATTTACTAAGTACCAACTCATTAAACAGTGATGACATTCAACTCCCAGACTTTCAAATTGGAAAACCTGAAATTGTAAAATACTTTTAATTTACCTTAATTTAACATAAAATAAACATTGAAATTACATTAAAAACAAAGCATCTTATTGTAAATATAATATCTTTGTGCATTATGCAAAGACTCTATTTCTCTTCACTTTTCATAGTAATAATGGCTTTTGTAGCAAAAGCTCAAAATATTACAGTTCAGGAAAATTTAACTGATATCGCATTGGTTGAAAAACTTTTTCCTGAGAACAGTTGTATGACACCAAGTAATATTCGTATTTCGGGGTATCAATTTAATTCCAATCAAAAATCGTATGGATATTTTAGAAATACAAATTCTGCTTTTTCCCTAACCGAAGGTATTTTAATTACTACTGGGCGAGCGGCTAATGCAGTTGGTCCCAACAATAATATTTTAAGCGATGGCCCAAGCAGTTGGCAAGGCGATTCGGATTTAGAAAGAGCAATTAACGAAACCCGAACTTTTAATGCAACAAGTATTGAGTTTGAGATTTTGGCTATTACCAATCAACTTTCTTTTGATTATATTTTTTCTTCAGAACAGTATTTATCCAATCCCAATAGCAATCAATGTGGATATTCTGATGGTTTTGCCTTTTTAGTAAAAGAAGCAGATAACACTAGTGCAACCTATACTAACATTGCGCTAATTCCTAATACTAATTTACCTGTTAAAGTTCCTAATGTTAGAGCAAGAACTAATAACTGTCCAGAATCGTATGTGCAATATTTCGGTGGATTTAATGACAGAAATCATCCAACTAATTACAACGGACAAACAAAAGTATTAACTGCAAGAGCACAGGTAACCCCAGGTGTGCGTTATAAATTTAAATTAGTTGTTGCTGATCAAGGAAATGAAAAATACGATTCTGCTATATTTTTATCCGCATCAAGTTTTAGAAATTCAATAGATTTAGGTTTAGAAGACAACGTAAGTATTTGTCCTGGTACTTCATACAACATTACTCCTACTCCAATTTCGGGTGTTCAGCATTACACTTGGTACAAAGATAATGTTGTAATAAATTCACACAATCAAACGGCATCGCCAAATCTAACAATAACAGAAGGTGGAACTTATAAACTAGTTGCCTATATTAACGCAAATTGTATCATAACTGAAGAAGTGACTATACACGAAAATACTCGTGTAATAGTACCTAATGAAATTCATGAGGTTTGTAATTTTGGAACCACTTCACAACCTTACAATATTTATAACAATAATTCGTATTACGATGTCTTTCATCAAAGCGATGAAATAAGTTTTCATTATACCCAAGCTGGTGCGCAAAACAATACGGACGTTATTCCACCAAACGAAGTAAGTAATTTTATACCTCAACAGGAAACAAACACAATTTATGTTCGTGTGGTTTCAGACCTAACTGGCTGTTTTGGTATAGGTACTTATACTATAAATGTGAGCAACGGTAGTACCATGTTACCTGATGTCTCATTATGTAATAACAATAGTACAAATATTGACCTTGCTCCATATTTACCAAACAACGGATTGGTTGAAATATATGCAAGTATTGAGGACGCAAATGCTAGACAAAATAAAATCAATCAAATTGGAACTATAGTTCCAGTACAAGCAGCGATCAATAACTTTTACATTTTGTATCCTACCACCAATTCGTGTGGTGATCGATATAGCATAAAAGTTACAATATTAAATACCAATACATTTCCTGAAGAGGCTGTTTCTTTTTGTAGCGCACAAAGTGTAAACTTACAAGCTCCAGAAGGTTACACTAATTTAGTATGGAGTACGGGAGAAACATCACAAAATATTACGGTAACTACTGAAGGAATTTATACCGTAACAGTAAACACTGCAAATGGTTGTAGCATCACTAAAACCTTTAATGTTACTGAAAATCGAGTTCCAAATGTATTTACAGCTTTTACAACAATTTGTAGCTTTTCGGTAAATAACAATGTAACTATTAATCCTAACAATTATGTTACATCACTTATTGAAAATGGAAATACCTTCAGTATATACAATACTAATGCAGATGCGGTAAATTTATTGAACCCAATTACATCTACAATTGATATTGTTGATAATACAACTTTATTTATTAGAGAACAAAACAGTAATGGTTGTTCTACAATATCAACTGTTACTTTTAATGTAACAACTGCTAGTGTTTTACCAAGTGTTAGTGTATGTCAATTAAATAATGAGCGTATTGATGTTTCTTTTTATATAGAAGAAATTCAAAATTTATATCCAGGAAAACAGCTAAATGTTTACACTTCACAAAACGATGCCGAAGCGAATACAAATGCTTTAACGAACTATTTAATTAGTGAAACAATAAGTAATTTATACATCAAAGTTTTGGATAATACTTTGTGTTTTGTAAATCATATTTTACCAATTGTTGTAAACTCGGTTACAGATTTACCAACACAGTATGTTACTATTTGCCAAAACAATTCGATAGATTTACAAACTGTAACTAACACCAACTATACTTATTTTTGGAATACTGGTGAAACTACCTCTTTAATTACTATTGATACAATTGGAACGTATACGGTAACAATTACAGATGAAAATGGTTGTAATTTTTTCCAAAAATTTGTGGTCAATCAATCGCAAATTGCACAAATTGTAGATATAGAAGTTCGTCATTTTTCGAATATTCAAAATTATATTAAAGTAATTACTGATGGCGTTGGTGAGGTTGAATACTCGATTGATGGAGTAAACTTTCAAGCCTCGAATATATTTTACAGTGTTAAAGAAGGAAATTACACTGTTTTTGTTCGTGACTTAAATGGATGTGGTGTGGTGAGTAAAAATACATTGGTTTTAGATATCAGAAACTTTTTTACTCCGAACGGAGACGGTGTTTATGATACTTGGAGCGTTGATAATATTTTTAGAGTTTTTCCTGAAGCCGATATTTATGTTATGGATCGATACGGAAAAATAATGACGTATTTATATCCTAACCGAAGTGAATGGGATGGAATTGCCTATGGACAACCACAACCAAGTACTGATTATTGGTATGTAATAAAATTACCAAATGGCCAAGAATATAAAGGCCATTTTAGTTTAAAAAGATAAAATAACAAATCCCTTGATGTCAAAATCTAAGGGATTTTTTTTATTTACGCGCTAGCGCATTAGGGATTGGAGTGGCATCCTTTTGTGAGGAACGAGCAAAAGATAGAACAAAAAGCCCGACCTGAGCGGCGTTTTTTAAACAATTGAAAATCAAAAACAAAGCGAAGGGAATGCCATAAAACCTTATTAAACGTTATGATTTGATTAACAATTGTATTTTTTATTTATATTTACGGTTCCTCTTTTTATAAATTTTAAACTGGAGAACAATGGTTGCGAACAAATTTTATATATTAATTTTATTTGCCTTTCTTTCTTTTCAAATAACCGCGCAGGGTGAAGCCTCAAAATGGTATTTTGGAAATTATGCGGGATTAGATTTTAGCTCGGGTACGCCAGTGGCTTTAAATAATATTCCAATGACGGGCGTTAATTTAAATTCGGAAGAAGGTTGTACTACGATTTCAAACTCGGCGGGTGAACTCCTTTTTTATACCAACGGAAAAATTGTTTGGAATAAAAACCACGGTATTATGGAGAATGGTACTAATTTGGGAGGCGATCAATCGTCTACACAATCGGCTATTATTATTCCATCGCCTCAAGCGTCAGATATTTACTACGTTTTCACTGTTGATGAACACAATACAAACCGTCAGGGTCTAAGTTACTCAGTAGTCGATATGACTTTAAATAATGGTTTGGGAGCCGTAACGAGCAGAAATACAAATTTGTTGCGCCATTGTGCAGAAAAAATTACGGCTGTAAGGTCGAACAATTGTAATGAATTTTGGGTGATTGCTTACGGAAATGAAACCGGTAGCATTAACTACAATTACAACAGTTTTTTTGCCTTTAAGATTAATGAGAATGGAGTGGATCCGAATTATATTCGTTCGACTTTTGGTGACACTACGGGCTTAAGCGACGGACGCGGATATTTAAAAGTAAATGCCGAAGGTGATAAAATTGCAATTGCTCACCAAGGTAGAGGTGCAAATGGTACTTTTTTATATGATTTTAATTTCACAACAGGCGAGGTTTCGAATTCTAGACCTTTATTTCCTGTGGACGATTTTACAGGAAACAGCTATTTTGTTGAACCTTATGGAATTGAATTTTCATTATCAGGAAGATTTTTATATGTTACTTCATCGTTTTCGGATAATCCACGAAGTAGTGTTTTATTTCAGTATGATTTAGATAATGATAATGCGGCAAGACATATCTCGACTGATGAAACTTTTCGAGGGGCTTTGCAAATGGCACCTAATGGTAAAATTTACCGTTCACTTTCTATAAATTATGACTTAGGATCTAAATATTTAGGTGTAATTCATAATCCGGAAAGTTTAGGCGTGGCTTGTAATTATCAACATAATGCTATTGATATTGATCCTAACAATGAAGGAAGAAAGTCTAGACAAGGCTTGCCTCCTTTTGTGCAATCTATGTTTTTAGGAGTTGTAAATATTATTAATCCGGAATCTGCAACAATAGAAACCTCGTTAAAATTATGCGAAGGCCAAACTTATACCTTAACAGCACCAAGTTACAATTTAGCAACTTACACATGGTATAAAGACGGAGTTACTTTGCCAAATACAAGTAATAGTTTAATTATTAATGAAACTGGGTTATATAGAGTTCAAATAAGTGCACCAGAGTTTGAATGTCCAATTAAAGGAGAAGCAAAAGTTGATATTCCAAATTTGCCTACAATTAGTCTGCAACCAAATGATGCTGTTGTTTGCGAAACGTCAAGTTTAAATAATTTAGGGATTGATTTTAACGAACAAACACAAGGTATTTTAGGCAATCAACTAAGTACACAATACACCGTTGTTTATTTTTACTCGTTAGCAGATGCAATGGCGAATGAAAATGCAATAGTTTTACCTTTAGAAACAGCAGCTAATTTTGGAAATACTCGCATATATGCACGCATACATGCTCTTTCTAATCCTAATTGTCATTTAATAACTGAACCTTTTGATTTAATTATAATAAACAATACAAATATTATTACTGAATTAACCGATTTATCCTTTTGTGGAGATGTTGATGGGATAACAACAATTAGCTCAACCAATTTAAATTCGTTGCTATTTACAGATGCGCAAAGTGGTTTATATACAATATCTTATTTTTTAACTGAAGATGAGGCGGTAAATAATACCAATGCAATTACGCAATCACGTATACAAACTACTACTGTTTATGCGAGAATTGAAAATAAAATTACCAATTTGTGTGTTAAAATATTACCGGTTAACATTACTGTAAATACGCTACCTAATGTACAGATTTTTGATGTGCAACATTGCTCGTTTGATGTGGCTTCTATATACAATTTACTAACCATTAAAGAGTATTATCAGGAACAAAACCCAGGTTTCACCTTCGAATTTTATGCCACAGCTGCTGATTTAAACGTACAGCAAAACGGCTTACAAATAGTTACCTTAAACCGAAATTTAACAACTGTTTATTATACGGTAAAAAATAATGAAACGGGTTGTTTAAGTAACAATCAATTTACTATTACTAACTTTTTTAATGTAAATACACAAAATGTTACTTTGTGTGCAGAAGCAAATCAAAATTCAACAGTTTATAATCTAGAAAATTACAGCACAACTGGTAAATTTTACACTACTTTAAATGACGCGTATTTAAATGAAAATGCAATTACCGATTTAAATAGAACGTTTACGACAGATGAAGTTTTATATTACAAAGAATTAAACCAAAATTTAAGTTGTACCAACTTAGTGGAAATTCATTTTATATTATCTCAAAAACCTAACGTTACACCTTATCAAAATATTCGCATTTGTATCGATAACACAGATCGTATTGAGATTCATTCAGGTCTAATTTCAAACCCGACAACAACTTATACGTATCAATGGTCTACCGGCGAAACCACACCAAGTATCATAGTAAACGAAATAGGTACATATACAGTTGTTGTAACCAATTCGCTAGGATGCAAAAACACCGCAACTATTGAGGTCGAAAACTTTGTTTTTCCAACACTACAAAATATTATAATTACAGATTTAAACCCAATATCACGCGTAGAAGTAGTTTTAAATGATACAACAGATATGTTATTTAGTTTAGATGGAATAAATTTTCAGACCTCTAACCTATTTAATTACGTCTCTCCAGGAATTTATTCACTAACAATTAAAGATCGATTTAACTGTAGTTTCATTACTCGAGAGGTTGCTGTACTTGGGGTTCGAAACTTTTTTACACCAAACGGTGATGGAATTTTTGACACTTGGACTGTGCAAGGCGTAAGTTCAAATCATTATCCAAATACAAAAGTGAGCATATTTGATCGCTACGGAAAACTACTAAAATCTTTTAATCCAATACACGATACTTGGGATGGAACCTATAATAATATACCACAACCAGCCACCGATTATTGGTTTATTATTGAGTTAGAAGATAGAAGATCCTATAAAAGTCATTTCAGTTTAAAACGTTAAATTGAAAAAAAAATATAATATTTCCTTTCAAAAAAAGTTATAATAGCATAACCAACTTAAAAACTTAAATATTTATGGAAATTGTATGGACATTAATTATTGGTGCCGTTGCAGGCTGGCTTGGAAGTCAAATTTTTAGAGGAGGTAGCTTAGGGCTGATTGGCAACATTATTGTTGGTATTTTAGGAAGCTTTGTTGGATACTGGTTATTAGGCAGTGTTTTAAACGTTTCGCTTGGTGGCGGAATCATTGGTTCAATTTTAACAGGAGCCATTGGAGCTATAGTAATTTTAGCGATTTTAAATTTAATTTTTAAATCTACACGAACATAAAAAACAAAAGGGAGGCCTAATTAGGACTCCCTTTTGTTTTTTTAGGAAAAATACTTTAAGAAATAAATTTCGTTTTAATTCATAAAAAAAGGTGCTTTAAAAGCACCTTTTCTTTATAAATATATCAATTAAAAATCAAAATTGTAGCTCGCTCCAATTAAAAATTGAAAGCCTTGAACTGGATAATTAGCATATCTCATGTAATTTTGACCAGCAATGTTATTAAGTTTCACATAACCCGAAATACGTTCGTTGTATTTGTATAAAACCTTTGCATTAATATCAAAATAACTATCTAAAGTAAGCTTTTGACTTAACATGGTTTGGTTTGCAAATTCATCAGTAATCAAAATATTTTCTTTTCCATATCTTTCTCCTACAAAGAAAACATTAGCACTAGCAAACCACTTTTCGGTAATTTTAAAGTTTGCATCTGCACCAATTTTAAAAGTTGGTAAATGCCAAGCTTCTTCTTGATCTTTTGTACTATACGAGTTAAACT
>CANRKI010000112.1 GCA_947631175.1 uncultured Flavobacterium sp. | reverse complement strand
CACGAGCAACTTTACGCATTGCTGAGTTTGGTTTTTTAGGTGTAGTGGTGTAAACACGCGTACAAACTCCTCTTCTTTGAGGACAAGAATCTAAAGCAGCCGATTTACTCTTCTTAGCTATTTGGGTTCTCCCTGTTCTTACTAATTGTTGAATTGTTGGCATAATGTTTAATAAATTACTAACGTTATAAATTCCCGATTTTTCGGGCTTGCAAATATACTTATTTTTATTTTCTAAACAAACCTTAATCTATTAATTTTCAATTGTATCTAAAAAAAACACAAAATACTCCTGCTTTATATGTATTTTTATCACAAACTAAATGTGGTGAAATCTCTATTTTTAATTCTGATTTTGGCTATTTTAAGCAGCCAAAAAATCTATTCTCAAAATATTTATTTACAAATAAAAAAGGATACTATACAAAAATCTAATAAAAAGGTTTTTGAGTTTGAAAGTGCAAATTTAATGCAAAACTTTGTAAATGACACTATTAATTCTTTACAAAAAAATGGTTTTATCAACCTAAATCATTCATTAACACGCATCGATAGTGTTTACACTTTACAAATCACTTCAAACAAGAAAATAAACTTCATTGCTATAAATTACGATTTACTACCTAAAAACATTGACTTTATAGATAAAAAAGTTGAAATAATTGCTTTTTATGAATTGGAGGAGCATATAAGAAATACTTTATCAAAACTAGAAGCTAATGGCTATGGTTTGACCGAGATAGAACTTAAAGATCATCACATAATAAGTGATACACTATATGCGAACTTGTACGCACACGATGCTGAGAAAAGAAACTTCAACGACATAGTTATACAAGGATATGACAAATTTCCGGAAGGGATTAAGCGAGATTTGAAAAGGAAATTCAATAAAAAATCATTCTCTGATTTCCATCTAAAACAAGTACAGTCTTATTTAAATCAATTAACTTTTATCAATCAAATTAAAAGTCCTGAGGTTTTGTTTGAAAAACAAAATACAGACCTATATATATATGTAAACAAAAATAAAGCAAATAAGTTTGATGGCTTTTTAGGATTTGGAAGTAATGATGAAGGAAAATTAAAACTAAACGGATACTTAGATCTAGCATTAAATAACATTATTAATAAAGGAGAGAAAACTCAGATTGTATGGAAATCTGACGGAAACAAACAAACAAACTTTAAATTTAAAACCGAAATCCCTTACCTATTTAAAACTCCGATTGGAATTAATTTTGACATAAATATCTTTAAACAAGATTCTACTTTTCAAAACACAAATCTGAATTATAATGTTGGCTATTTTTTTAACTACAATACTAGAGCTTATATAGGAGTTAAAAATAATACATCGGTATACACGGCACCAACAAACAGTTTTTATAAAAACTTTGAAGCTAAATTTTACACATTAAATTTTATAAAAGAATTTATTGACCCACAATCCATTCTATTTAAAAGAAAAGGTAGTATTGATATTAAATTTGGTACTGGAAATCGAATCGCAGAAAATAAAAACAATCAATTATTTTTAGAAACAGAAGTTGATTATAACTTTAGCCTAAACCAAAAAAATTACATTTATATAAAAAACGCAACTTATTATCTTAAAAGTGATGAATACTTAATTAATGAATTGTACCGAATTGGAGGAACAAACAGCTTAAGAGGCTTTAATGAAAATAGTTTGCAAGGAAATACCTTATCAGCTTTAATGGTTGAATATAGATATTTACTAAATCAATCCTTTTACATTAATACCATAACAGACTTCGCATATATAAATGACACTATAACAAAGCTTGACACTAAAGCATATTCCTTTGGAATTGGTTTAGGAATTATCACCCAAAACGGCCTCTTTAAATTAAATTACGCTAACGGAAATACAAGTGAAAAAGATTTTAAACTAAAAAACTCATTATTCCATTTGTCTTTAAATACACTATTTTAAAAACAAATGACGCAAAAATAACATAGCCATAATTATTTAAAACTTTTTAAGAACATATAATTATTTATTTAAGTTTTTTTTACGATATTTATATCAACAAAAAAACGTAAATTATGAATAACTTTTTAAAAGTATTTATGCTTCTACTATTAGGGACAACTATCACGCTTGCCCAAACCAAAAGCATAAAAGGTGTTGTTACAGATGCCACGGGTATGCCCTTACCTGGAGCGAGTGTAACAATTAAAGGAACATCTGAAGGAACTCAAACCGACATGGATGGTAATTTTGACATTCAAGCTACAGAAGGACAGGTCTTGAATTTTAGCTTTATTGGAATGCAATCACAAGAAATGCCTGCCACAAGTACGTTTATGAAAATTGTATTACAAGACAGTGAGAATACACTTCAAGAAGTCGTTGTAACGGCCTTAGGTATCAAACGTGAAAAAAAAGCCTTAGGTTATGCAGCTCAAGAAGTTTCGGGTGAAACAATTAGTAACGCCGGGCAAACCAATGCAATTAGTTCGCTATCGGGTAACGTTGCAGGTATACAAGTTACTGCTCCTTCATCTATGGGAGGTTCGACTCGTGTATTAATTCGTGGTATTGGCTCTGTAACTCAAAACAATAAGCCACTTATTGTTATTGATGGAATTCCATTTGACAACTCAAACTACAACTCTTCTGATACAGAAAGAGGGGCTGGTGGTCGTGATTATGGGGATGCTTCAGCAGATATCAACCCAGATGATATTGAGTCTGTTACTGTACTTAAAGGTGGTGCTGCTGCTGCTTTGTACGGATCTAGAGCGCAAAATGGTGTAATCATGTATACAACAAAAAGCGCGAAGAAAGGAAAGTCAGAAGTTTCATTTAAGTCTGGGGTAACATTCGAAAGTGTTTATATAATGCCTGACTTACAAAAGCAATATGGTGGTGGTTTCGGAATGAATACTACTGTTATAAACGGACAAACTTATAACACAGCTCAATATGATGTTGATGAAAGCTGGGGACCAAAATATGATCCTTCACTTATGTATTTATCATGGAGCGCTTTTGATCCTGAATTTCCAGATCAATATTTAAAAGAACAACCTTGGGTTAGTCCTAAAAACGATGTAAAATCATTTTTTGACACAGGAGTTACTACTAATAATAACATTGCTATATCACATGCAAATGAAAAAAGCAATATTAGAGCTTCTTTTTCTAATCAAATCACTAATGGTGTAGTACCAAATTCTAATTTAACTCGTAACACATTTAGTATAAACGGTGGGGCTAAGTTAAATGAAAGATTAAAAATCGATGGTATGATGAATTATACCGGAACAAAAGGCTTTAATAGACCTGAGCAAGGATATGGTGATAACTCATTAGCACAAAAATTCTTTCAATGGGGACAACGTCAATTAGACTATAATGAATTGAAAAGCTATATCAACCAAGACGGTACACAACGAACTTGGAACAGAAGTAGTTATGACGACCCAACTCCAATGTATTCGGACAATCCATATTGGACAGTTTATAAAAACTATTCTGACGATAAAAGAAATAGATTCTTTGGAAATGTGAAACTTCAATATAACATTACTGATGATTTATTTGTTGTCGGAAATGCGTATGGCGATCAATACGATTTCAAAATTAGAGAAAGAGTAGCTGTTCACTCGCAAGCACAATCAAGCTATAGCGAAACTAATTTTCAAAACGCAGAATATAACTTCGAGGCTCGCTTACATTATAACAAGCGTTTCAACAATTTCTCACTAAACTCCTTTGCAGGGGTAAACAAAAGACGTGTGACTTACTCAGAACTAGGTGGTTTTACTTCAGGAGGATTAATTTTACCTAATTTATACAACTTAGCAAACTCTGTAAACCCTTCACAATCGTATAATAGACAGTCAAAAATGACAGTTAATAGTATCTATGGAATGGTATCTTTAGGGTATAGAGACTTATTATTTGTTGAAGGAACAATTCGTAAAGACTACTTCAGTACAGTACCAGAAGCAGGTGTTTATCCTGGAGTTACAGGAAGTTTTATCTTCTCACAATTAATGACAGAATCAAATTGGTTAAGTTTTGGTAAAATTAGAGCAAGTTGGGCACAAGTTTCAAACGGTGCAAACCCATATTCTTTAAAAAATTATTATAACATTGGATTACCTTTTAACGGAACTCCTACTTACGGTTTAAATTCAACATCTAACAATCCAGATTTAAAACCTGAAACCAATAATACAAAAGAAATTGGTTTAGAAATGAAATTTTTCAATAACAGATTCGGATTCGATGTATCATACTATTCAAACTTAACCGAAGATTTAATTACTCCATTACAAGGTACAGGAGCTACAGGTTTTTCTAGAAAATATTTTAACGCAGGAGAATTAGAAAATAAAGGAATTGAAGCAACTGTTTTCGTGAACCCTATTAGAACCGAAGACTTTAGCTGGGAAATTAATTGGAACTTCTCTAAAAACAAAAATAAATTATTAAAACTAAACGGAGAAGCTGAAACATTAACTTTAGCTAACGCTCCTTTCCAAGTAAGCTTAGTAGCACAAGTAGGACAGCCATACGGACAAATTTTTGGTACAGACTATACTTATGACACGAACGGAAATAAATTAATTGATGATGACGGGCTATATATTCCTAGCGAAATCAAGGCCTTAGGTTCTATTGTACCAGATTATAATATGGGGATCAGAAACACATTCACTTATAAAGGAATTAGCCTAAGTGGATTAATTGATATTCAAAAAGGAGGTAAATACTTCTCGACATCACACATGTGGGGAATGTACTCTGGTATGATTGAAAAATCTGCAGCTAACGGAATTCGAGAAAACGGAATTGTTTTACAAGGGGTTAACCAAACAACTGGATTACCCAATGATATAAACATAAGTGGATATGATTATGGTATGAACCACTACGGAAATGTAGATGCACAAAACGTATTTGATGCAGATTATATTAAACTAAGAGAACTAAGTCTAGGATACTCATTCCCAACTAAATGGTTCAACAATAAAATTTCTGCATTAAAATTCTCTGCTTTCGGCAGAAACTTATTTGCTTGGGGATTAGATTGGAAAGGAATGGATCCTGAAAACACTTCCTACGGAAGTGGTAATGTACAAGGTCTTGAAGGTGGATCTCTACCATCAACAAGAACATACGGAGCTAGTTTAGAAATTAAATTATAAAATTAAACATCATGAAAACCAATTTTAAATTATTAATCGCCACAATTACACTAGGGCTATTTACTTCTTGTACAGAAGGTTTTGATCGTGATAACGAAAATCAAGACAACCCAGTGAATGCGCATACTTATGGTATTTTTAACAATGCTACCAGAGGTGTTGTAGGCGCTAATATTCGCGGATCTTTTCAATCTGCTCGTATGGCATTGCCTTGGATTCAATACTCTGCACAACGTAATTATACCGAAGAGGATCGTTACTTATACAGACAAACTTCTCCAGGAACATTATACAATTCGTACTACGCACAAGCTAATAATTTCAAAAAAATTATTGAATATTGTACCAATCCGGAAACATCGGGTAGCGTAGCTTTATACGGAAACCTAGACAATCAAATTGCTGCTTCTAGAATTATGTTAGCTTACATATTTCAAAATCTTACAGATACATTTGGTGACGTACCATATTGGTCATACGGAAATCAAAATCCAGATTTCCAAGCGTTAAATATTCAAAATCTTACACCAAAATATGCAACGCAAGAACAAATATATACAGATATTCTTAACGAGTTAGAAGAAGCTATTGCGATGCTTGATCATTCTGAAGGAATTTTCTATGACGATGCTTCGTACATCAATGAATATGTATTTGGAAATGACACACAAAAACTAAGAAAATTTGCAAATTCATTACGTCTTAGAATTGGAACAAGACTTAAAAACAGTCCCCTTTCTGCTTTAGCACAACAACATATAACTAGTGCAATAGCTGATGGTGTTATGACAAGCAATGATGATTCTGTAGGTGTAAAATTCGAAAACAATTCAATAAATCCAGCACCACAATACGAAGCCTTTTTTATTGACAACCGTACAGATTACACAGTAAGTAAAACTTTTGTAGATTTATTAAAAGGAATAATTCCTAATACAAATATTACTGCAGATCCACGTCTACAAAAAATGGTTGCTCCTGTTGGAATAAGTAAAGGGAGATCTGTAGGTCGAAACTATACTGAATCAACAGATCTAGATAATTATCAAGGAATGCCTTACGGAATTCCATCTTTAATTACAGATACACAAAGACCTTCAGCTTCACTTTTCAGCTATTATGTTTTCAGACCAGATTATACAGAAATGTATATGGAATATGCTGAAGTTGAATTCTTACTTGCCGAGAATAACGGATGGAACCAAACAAATTATGAAAACGGTGTGCGCGCTTCAATGCAAAAATGGTTTGTAGATCCAGCAGATATTACTGCATACATCGCTACATTACCACCTGCAAATCAAGAAAATGTAATGACCCAAAAGTACATCGCTCTATTTATGCAACCATACGAAGCTTGGGCAGAATATAGAAGAACTGGGTTTCCTCAATTCTTAATTAAACCAGGAGATCAAATTAATCTTATTAACCCTGTTGAAGGAAGCTTAACATATACTTTTACACCACTTGAAAATATTACAGATTTACCAACACGTGTAAAATATCCTTTTAATGAAGCTACACTAAACGGAGCCAATTATCAAGAAGCTGCTGCTCGAATTGGTGGAGACAGATTAGACACCAAATTAATTTGGGATAACAATTAATCTAACATAAAATAATAGGTATACATTTTTAAAAACCACTGCAATGCAGTGGTTTTTTTATATCTTTGCAACATGCAAAAAGAAGATCAAATTTTCGGAATCCGTGCCATCATCGAAGCTATCAATGCAGGCAAAAATATAGATAAAGTTTTCATTCAAAAAGAAGCTAAAGGCGATTTAATGCAAGAACTTTTTAAAACAATGAAAGCTAAAAATATTAATTTTTCATACGTTCCTGTCGAAAAATTAAACAAACTTACACGCAACAATCACCAAGGTGCTGTTGCTTCAATCTCTCCTATCGAATTTTATTCAATGGAACAATTAGTACAAAAAGTTCAAGAATCAGGTAAAACACCGCTATTCCTAATCTTAGACCAATTATCAGACGCACGTAATTTTGGAGCCATAATTCGTACTGCCGAGTGTACGGGAGTTAACGGAATTATTATCCAAAAACAAGGTGCAGCGCCCGTAAATGGCGATACAGTAAAAACATCTGCTGGAGCAGTATTTAACGTGCCTATTTGTAAAGTTGATCATATCAAAGATGCTGTGTTTTTCTTACAGGCTTCAGATATTAAAACCGTAGCTGCAACAGAAAAAACCGAAAATAACATATACGATATCGATTTTAAAGCACCTATCGCAATCATTATGGGATCAGAAGACAAAGGTGTAAACCCTTCTGTACTAAAAATTGTCGACCATAAAGCGAAACTACCAATGTTCGGAACCATCTCTTCATTAAATGTTTCTGTAGCTTGTGGTGCCTTTTTATACGAAGCAGTAAGACAACGCTTATAACAAAATAAATAGGTTTTCTAAACTATGAATCAAAACGCAAAAGATGTGAAAATAGAGTTTAGAAAACCTATTTTCCCGATTAAAAATGACCTAGCAAACTATCTCGAAAAATACAGCCGTACAACAAAATCACGCGTTCTGTATCACGATTTAATGCGCTTTTCGGGCTACATTTCTATCGAAAACGAAAAAGGAGAAGACACACTTTGGATTAGAGTTTATTATCCAGAATTCGAACGCGAAGAAATTGATAACTCACTAAAAAAAATATATACACTATTACATAGTGACGGAGACGAAGAAACTCTTCCTTATCTAACAGTCGATTCCATCGACTATTGCACCTTCGGGAACTCAAAACCATTTCGCGTAAAAGTTCGAAACATCCTAAACGACAACTTCACAAACTTTTATATCAAACTAGCCGATGCCTCACGCATTTATGGACTAGAACTCGAAGATATGCTTTCACAAAATCGCATAAACTTCCTAGTATATCAAGACACACTTATCGAAGAACACATCATCGGAATTCCAGGCGATGTTTTCATAAAAGACCATTTACCAAATTGTAGCAAACGCGAAAAAGCACAAATTGCTAAAGAATTCGTAAAATTTAACGAACGTTGCTTCTTAGGATTATTAGGTGATATGCGCTCTTACAACTATGTAGTCATCCCAATTCACGATTTCGACCACGTACAATATCGCATTCGCGCCATCGATTTCGACCAACAATCCTACGAAGGAAACCTAAAAATATACTTCCCACAATTCTTCAAGGAAAACTACCAAATGGTAAAACTCGTACTCGACTACCTTAAACCAAACTCAGTCGAACAATACCGTAAAGAAGTCAGATCCGTTATCGCAAAACGAATCCTAACCTCCGAAGAGCGACTTCGTGACCTCATGCGTATCATGCGAACAGAACAAATCGCACCACAAGAACACGTCGATCAACTCAAAACCTCACTCCTCAAAACAACAAAAGAAACGCGTTTTAAAAACTGTAAAACCATGGGCGACGTCGTATATATTGGCCTAAACCTAATCGTACAAAACTACAGACCAACCGAATAAATTATTTGGGCGTTCCCCTCGCAAGAGAGAAACCCCTAAAACACAAAAAGCGGATAGCTCGGGTCGGGCTATCCGCTATATTTTTTTATGCTAAAAACTTCCAAAATCAAATAATTTACTTCTAAAAAGTACAAACTACCATTTAATAAA
>CANRKI010000111.1 GCA_947631175.1 uncultured Flavobacterium sp. | reverse complement strand
AGTTTGTGAATGAAGTTGATGTACCACCAGCAGTAACAATAAATTTACCTTTTCCGTAAGCATATTTTACAGCATCCTCGATACGACCGACTGATAAAATATGTCCCATTGACATTGAAATTACTTTAACACTTGTAGTATTACCTAAACGAGTAAATGCAGTCTCTACTCCTAATTGCTCATGATAATCGTCTAAAACAACATTTTTAGCAGCTCTATACGTTATTAAATTTGCATTATACGCAACACCAACTGGTAAATTTGCATTGTTACGAGGCGCAGTTGCAACAGCAGCCATACTTGTTCCGTGACCACATAAATCACTACTTCCGTCATAAGGAGAAGTTACCCATGGCCAAGCCGAATCAACAAAAACACCGTATGAAAGTTTTGATCTACCAGATGATTGACCTGAGTTAAAACTAGAATTCATTAAACTTTGTTGTGTTGAAAGACCTGTATCAACAACACCAATTGTGATCCCTTTACCTGTAGAGTGTGTCCAAGCTGAAGGAATATTGTGTTTGTAAAAATTCCAAGGAACACGAGCTGCAGGAGCAACAGTTGTATAATCTGCACTAGATAATGCTACTTGGCTATATCCACAACCAGAACCACCATTACTTGATTGTACTGTATATTCTTGTTTAAAATAACTAAAATCAGCAGGCTCGATGTAACGAATTGCATTTTGATTTAAAAGTGCAATAAAAGTTTCTCGTTTTTCGATTTTAATATCCATTAAGTTCAAGAATTCTGATTCGTAAACTAAAATGTCTTCAATTGCCTTTCCTTCATTTTGTTCGATAATAGCTAAAATAGTAGCACGTAATTTTGCTCCTTGAGATGATATTGTTTTATCAAAATCTGTTTTGTCAGCACCGTATCCAATAGACACTAAATTACCACTACTCACAATAGCACTCCAAAGTACTTGATGTGTACCTTTGCTCCAAGCAAACTCACCACCATTGCGGTTAACATCGTCAATTGCTTTTTTAATTTGATCATGACTTAGTGTGTCATTTTCAAAATTCACAACTGTATCCTGAGATACTTTAGTTGATGCATCATCAGTAGAACATGAGGCAACACCTAATAATAAAGCAACCACAAAAGATTGCATAATTGTTTTTTTCATATAAGGTTGATTTTTACCAAATTTATAAAAGTTTTTAAAGCAACAAGTACGCTTTTATTGTTATTTTGTTACGTTTTTTCAATTATTATAGATATAAAATTTTATTATCTTATAAATTATGAATTATTAAAAAATAATTTAATTTTGTGTTATGCTTAAAACAGTTAATATTTTAAATAAGAGAGCCAAGTTCGATTATGAATTTTTGGAGAAGTATACCGCTGGTATTGTTTTAACGGGTACTGAAATTAAATCTATACGTTTAGGTAAAGCATCTATTGCCGAAAGCTTTTGCGAGTTTCATGGCCTTGAGTTATTTATGATTAATTCGCATGTTGAAGAATATTCGTACGGAACGCATTATAATCATAAAGCAAAAAGTGAGCGTAAGTTGCTTTTAAATAAAAGAGAATTAAAGAGTTTACATAAAAGTTTACAAAACAAAGGGTTAACAATTGTTCCGATTCGATTGTTTACAAGCGAAAAAGGCTTAGCAAAAGTTGAAATTGCTTTAGCTAAGGGTAAAAAGAATTATGATAAACGAGAAAGTATAAAAGAGCGAGATACACAACGTGATTTGGATCGTTTAAAAAGATTTTAAAACAGAAAAGCTGTCTACCAAATGTAGACAGCTTTTTTTATGTTTAAATATTTGAGCGTTTTTGTGTTAGGGATGGGAGCTTTGTTTGAGCTCCTTTTTTTGGATGTGAAACAGCCTAAAAAAGAGCGAGTGCGCACAGCCCGACCTTGTTTTATACAAAATGAAATGGCGTATAAAGCAAGGAAACACCCTGAATAAATTAGTCTTTAATAATCATAACTGATCCTTTGAATCCTGTGGCAAGGTCCCAACGGTTCTCGATTAAAACTTTACCCGTATCGTCTACAATGGAGAATTGGGCGGTGTTTGGTCCAGATGTTCCTTGGTTTAAGGCCTCGAACTCGAGGTTATTGAAGCCAGGAGTAAGTCCAATCTCAACGGTTTGGTAGCTTGCAATCAAATTGGCATCAGCGCGAATTACTAAACCGTTAACCATAATTTTAATTCGATCGCCATCGACAGCTGCGTAGTCGCGGAAACGAAGTTTTACCATTTCGGACTTAGTTACCAATTGGCCAAAGGATTGATTGCGCTTAAATACTTTACTATCGTCGGTATTTGGTGCTTTTACAACAATTTCGCGTTGTAATGTATAAGGAGCGGTAAACTTTTCGTTGTTATTGAATTTATTGTTTGCGTTTTCGCCAATTTTGTATCCTTGATTGGGAGCTTGAATTTTGTAATCTAACTCCTTATTTATGGGTTTAAATTGAATGGGATTAAATTTTGAATCGTTTTTAGCTTCGACTTCGCGAGTTGCAGGCGCTCGATTAGCGTCGGTTTCGCGGTCAATACTTTTAGGAATTACTACAGATGTTGATTTTTTATCATTTTGAGAAAAAGCGATTGAGGCAGTAAAAAGTGTGATAACTATGATTAATCCTTTCATTTGTACTAATTTTTATTTTTCTAACTACATCAAAAGTTATTCCAACTTTGATTTTACTTTACAATTAGTTTGATCCGGCTAGGATGCTAATAATCTCCTCTTCCTCGACAGTTGGGGTTAACCCAGAGTTAAAATCCCAATAATTATAGAAAAAAGAAGTGTTTAGGTTGATTAATGATTTACCCGAGAAAACATTTTTTTTGTTGTAATTAAACGATTCGGTATTAACGTCATTAATTACAAAGTAATTTTTTACCTCAATTTTATCGGGGGCGTCCTTTTTAGTGGTTTGCTTTACTCCTACTTCCTCTTTTGAGCTGGCAAGATGGTAAAGTTTTCCATTTAATTTGTATGTTGCTTTAAAATCAGAGTATAAAACGATACCCTTTGTTATGTTAAAATTGTCAACTTTTGCGAACTGTAATTTATCGGGTTGAATGCTTGATGTAATATCAATAATTAATTTTTTGGTGTAATCGTAAATAATCTCAAAGTTTGGCAAAGCTTCTTCTACTTCATCTTTTACGGTAACATACATCACGTAGTATTCTTTATGCGCAGAGTAGGTTTTAATTAGATAATCGTATTTTTTATCAGCTCTATTTTGTGCAATTTTATCTAAATAACTAAATCCGTAATAGTTTTCGATTAAATTATTTAGGTTGTATCCAACGGTATTTCCCCAAATATCAGGCTCTACTAAACCGTAAAAACGATTTTGCTCGACAATGATATCCGATTTGGGTTTAGTGCCTTTGCCCGAAATGTGAAAGTTTAAAATTCCATCATTAAAACTTGAATATACATCATTTTTTTTGTAAAATTCTAACACGTAAATTTTTAGAGAAATTGGATTAGTTAACGAGTTGATCGAATTCTCAATCACTTCTGCCAAAACATCCTTAGGAGGTTGTTTGGTAATTACAATCTCATCTAACATTTTTTCAGCTGGAGCTAAATAAATTACATTTAGCTTTTCTGTCAATAAATTAGTATTTAAATAAATGGTTTGGTAATTGGTGTGCGTAATCTCTAAAGTTACATGTTGTTTAACCGAAATTTTAAAAACACCATCTTTATTTGTTAAACCGCTTTTTTTAATCTCCATCGCTAAAAGCGAAACATCCTGAATGGGCGCTTTGGTTTGGTTATCTTTAATTAAAATGGTTAACTCGATATTTTGACTCCAGGAAATAAAAGAGACTAAAAACAACGCGAAAGTTATTATATGTTTCATGATTGGTGTGGTTATCTGACTTCAAAAGTATAAATTTCAAATCAATTAAAATTACTGATATTTATTATTTTTAAAAATAGAATTAAAGTTTATTTTTGTTTAAACGAAAACTGAAATGAATACTACTAAAATTATTGAGGCCTTATTGTATTGTGTTCCTGCTATAATCACTGGATGTACAGCATATTATTTTTTTAAAACACATACTGATAATGAAGAGTCTAGACGACGATATTTATTATTTAAAGATACAAATAAGGATACATTACCTTTAAAATTACAAGCATATGAGCGCATGTCCTTATTTTTGGAGCGCACTAATCCTATTAAATTAGTTTTACGTGTTGCCCCACAAAATGACAATAAAGAGTTGTACGAAAATTTATTGATACAAACCATTGATCAAGAGTTTGAACACAATTTAACACAGCAAATCTATATCTCGGACGAGGCTTGGCAGGTAATTATTAGAACCAAAAATTCGATTATTGCAAATATCCGAATTGCAACACAACAAGTAGGCTCTGCAAAGGAATTAAGAGAGAAGATTTTATCAGACATTGCTGCAAACGAAAGCGAATTACCATCAAATCTTGCTTTACTTTTTATTAAAAATGAAGTAAAAAATATGATTGGATAACATAAAATAAATTTAAAATTATCAAACACTAACTTATTAAAAGGTTGGTGTTTTTTTATTTTTTATAATTAAAAAACAGCTTTTCAACCGATTAAATAAAATTAAATCGAAAAATAAAATTATTTTCCCTACCTTTTATAAAAATTTCACTGATTTTTTAACCTAATCAAAATAAAACTCATGAAAAATAATGATACAAAATTAATTGAATTAGAAATTTGGAGTGACTTTATGTGTCCTTTTTGTTATATAGGGAAAACAAAATTTGAAAATGCACTGGAAAATTTTGAGTTTAAAGATCAAGTACAAATTACTTGGCGCAGCTATCAACTTGATCCTAATTTATACTCAAATAAATACCGAAACATAAATGAATATATTGCGAGCACAAAACAAATTCCGCACGAAGAGGCTGAGCAAATAAACAATTATGTAAAATCACTTGGTGAGAAATTGGATCTTGTATTTAATTTTGATGACATGCAAGTTACAAACACCTTAAAAGCACATCAATTATCGCATCTTGCAAAAAAATACAACAAACAAAACTTAATTGAAGGTTTGCTTTTTAAAGCACAATTTGAAGAAGGAAAAAACATTGATGCACTACCCGATTTACTAGTCCTAGCAAAAAAGGCTGAAATTCCAGAAGAAGAAGTTACCAAAACAATTGAACAGAATTTATTTATTAGTGAAATTGCAAAAGATATTCAGGCCAGCAAAGATATTGGTTTAACTGGTGTTCCTTTTTTCGTTTTTAACAATAAATACGGAATATCAGGCGCGCAAGAATCTGAAACTTTTTTAGAAAGTTTAGAAAAAATTTATCGCGATAGGAAAATACAAGAAGCTAAAGCAGCCAACCAATGTAGCACCGATGGTTTTTGCGAATAACTCAAAACATTAAAAATTACGCATTAAAATCAACAATAAAACACCAGCTAAAAACGGCTGGTGTCTTTTTTTAATAAATATCATACCAACAACAAAAAAAACACTACTAATTTCATTTTGCATGAATAGATTTTGTAATTTAAAAATCTGAAAAAACATAAAAAGAACCGCATTATGAGTAGCGCCTTATTAGAAAGAGAAAAACTAATTTCGTTGGTAAAAACAACCTTTTCACAACACTTACAAACAAATTTAAACATCGTACCGGTATCCGGTCCGTTGGTTGTGTTAGATGGGACAGGCATAAATGACGACTTAAATAATATTGAGCGTCCAGTAAAATTTCCGATAAAGGCTTTAAACGATAATAATGCAGTGGTGGTTCATTCATTAGCTAAATGGAAACGCTTGCGATTAAAACAATTAGAGCTAGCACCTGGCGAGGGAATTGTTACCGATATGCGAGCGCTTAGACCCGACGAAGATTATTCGCCAATTCACTCCATTTACGTAGATCAATGGGATTGGGAAAAAGTTATTTTGCCACAAAACAGAAACCTACATTTTTTAAAAGATACTGTAACTACTATTTACGATGCTATTGTTGCAACAGAAAATGAGGTCGAAGCTAAATTCCCTGAAATAAAAGCGATTTTACCCAATCAAATTACTTTTATCTCGTCTGAAGAGTTATTACAAAAATATCCAAACCTTACACCAAAGCAACGCGAAAATGAAATTGCAAAACAACACGGTGCTGTTTTTATTTACGGAATTGGCCACGTATTAAGTAATGGCGATTTTCATGATGGTCGCGCTGCCGATTACGACGACTGGAGTACCGAAAACGAAGCCGGTTTTAAAGGTTTAAATGGTGATATTATTGTTTGGAATCCAATTTTAAATATGGCTTTCGAACTTTCATCAATGGGAATTAGAGTTGATAAAAAAGCACTTTTAAAACAACTAGAGATTAGAAATGCTTTGGATAGAAAGGATTTATTTTTTCATAAAATGCTTTTAAATGATGAATTAACCGAAGCTATTGGCGGCGGCATTGGCCAATCTAGATTGTGTATGTTTTTGCTAAAACTAAAACATATTGGCGAAGTACAAGTTAGTATTTGGGATGAAAATATTAAA
Organism: uncultured Flavobacterium sp.; assembly: GCA_947631175.1. Taxonomy (GTDB): domain Bacteria; phylum Bacteroidota; class Bacteroidia; order Flavobacteriales; family Flavobacteriaceae; genus Flavobacterium. Next base: position 2,295 of record CANRKI010000111.1, on the reverse strand, counting down.
ACAGAATTAAAAAAAGATAACATAACTTTGCTATAAACAAAAAAGAGTTCGATTGTATATCGAACTCTTTTTTGTTTATGAAGATAAACGCTCTATTTTCCAATCAAAATCATCTTGCAAAGTAAAACGTATTCTGTCGTGTAATCTATTTGGACGACCTTGCCAAAACTCGACCGAAACGGGTTTCACCAAAAAACCACCCCAATGTTCTGGCCTTGGCACTTCTTTTCCTTCGTATTCGGCATCTAAACTTTTTAATCTTTCTTCCAAATATTCTCGATTCGGGATTACCTCGCTTTGGTGTGAAACCACAGCCCCTATTTGACTTCCTTTAGGTCTGGAGTGAAAATAATTTTCAGAATCCAGTTCCGATGTTTTTTCTGCAACACCTTTAATTATAACCTGACGTTCAATACTAGGCCAAAAAAAGGACATACAAATGTTAGGGTTTTGAGCTATTGCTTTTCCTTTTTCAGAATTATAATTGGTATAAAAAACAAATCCCTCTTCGTTATATTTTTTTAAAAGTACAACTCTACTTTTCGGAAATCCGTCCAAACCAATAGTCGATATTGTTGTCGCATTTACTTCTTCTACTCCACCAAAATCTTCTGTCTCTTTAAACCATTTATGAAAAAGATTCATAGGATCTTGTGGAATTTCATTTTCATCTAGTGCACTTTTATCGTAAGATTTTCTATAATTTGCTAAATCACTCATAGTTAAAACTTAAATTTTCATGAATTGTTAGGTTTAGTATAACAACGAAACAATTTGCAATAACATATTTTTTGTAGTAAAACTTCCATCATAAAAAACTATGACAGCATCAATAAATAAAATGACTCAAATGAATATAAAAAACTAAAACACAATATATTTGCAATGTACTACAAAGTAGTTTTTTCATAATATATTTAGTTTAAGTTATATTTTTATATAACAAATTTGGTTGGTTATAAAAAGCAAGAATTCTATGAATTCTTGCTTTTTTATTTTATCTATTGTCTTAATTTTTATTCTCAAGCATTGGAACAAACTTAAAATCACCAAATTCATGCTTTTCAAACTGGGTTTCATTCAATCGAATCAACATGGTCATTACCTGTATATCATCACCAACAGGAATAATCAATCGGCCTCCAATTTTTAATTGTGCCATTAAAGCTTGTGGAATATGTGGCGCACCAGCTGTTACAATAATTCCATCAAATGGCGCATCATTAGGCATACCTTTATAGCCATCACCAAAAGAATAAACCATTGGTCTAATATGCAATTGACTAAATATTTTTGAAGTATGTTTGTACAATTCATTTTGGCGTTCAACGGTATAAACACGAGCTCCCATTTTAATTAAAACAGCGGTTTGATATCCTGATCCTGTTCCTATCTCTAAAATTTTATCTCCATCTTTTACCTGTAAAAGCTCGGTTTGGTATGCAACTGTATACGGATGCGAAATGGTTTGCCCTGCACCAATAGGAAAGGCTCTATCCATATAAGCATATTCATCAAAACTCGAATTTAAAAACAAATGGCGGGGTACACTTCCTATCGCCTCTAAAACGCGTACATCTTTTATCCCCTTTTCTTGCAATAAACCAACCAATTGGTTACGTCTGCCTTGGTGTTTTGGTGTATCTCTCACATTCCTTATTTTAAACTTCATCAAAAATAAGTCTATCTTAAACATAAAGCAAATTTCAATGGTTTTTTAAATCCAATTTAATTTATAAAAATCTTAATTCAATTGTTTGGTTACTTTATCTAATATGCCTTACATTTGTCTATAAAATATTTTTTTTATGCTTAAAATTGGCGTTTTAGGTGCAGGTCACCTAGGAAAAATTCACTTAAGACTTTTAAATCAATCTGAAAAGTATAACCTTGTTGGTTTTTACGATCCGTACGAACCAAATGCGATAAAAGTAGCTCAAGAATTTGGCTACCACCGTTTTGAAACCATTGAAGAGTTAATTCAAGCGGTAGACGTGGTTGATATTGTAACTCCTACTTTAAATCACTATGATTGTGCGGTACAAGCAATTAAAGCCGGTAAACATATTTTTATAGAAAAACCTATTGCTACTACAATTGAGCAAGCTCAAAATATTATTGAACTTGCCAACCAATTCAACGTAAAAGGACAAGTTGGACACGTGGAGCGTTTTAATCCTGCTTTTAAAGCTGTTCGAGAAAAAATTAACAATCCTATGTTTATTGAAACTCACCGTTTGGCCGAGTTTAATCCGCGCGGAACAGACGTGCCTGTGGTTTTAGATTTAATGATTC
>CANRKI010000110.1 GCA_947631175.1 uncultured Flavobacterium sp. | reverse complement strand
ATACAAATTCGCCATCGGCAGCTTTTCCGTCCATTAATTCTTGATAAGAAATAGGTGTATCTACACCATTTATTTTATAAACGTACGAAACTTCGAACTCATCTTTAGGCGCACCTTCTGGTATTGTCATACCTTTTGTAATATCGGTACCAATTTTATATGCTCTAAAATCAATAATAGGTAAATGATTTAATACATAGTAAGCAATAAACAAACAAACTGTATAGCCCATAAAAATGCTAAATAATCCTTGTACATTATCTAACACAGGTTTTATATGTTTTTGTCCAGCAATTAATATTAAAATAAATACTAATAAAACAATATCTTTAATAAACGATTGCCAAGGTGTTAGTTTTAAAGCATCTCCAAAACAACCACAATCTGTTACTTTATTAAAATAAGCAGAGTAAAAAGTTAGGAAGGTAAAAAATAAAATCATGGCGAATAACATCCAATTAACAAGTTTTATTTTATAACCTAATAATAAGGCAATTCCTAGAACAACCTCAAAAATCACCACAAAAATGGCAAGAGCTAATGCCAAAGGCACTAAAAAAGGTAAGTTTAAAACAGATTCTGAAAAGTATTCTTCTAATTTAAACGAAAATCCAACCGGATCGTTTAATTTTATTAATCCAGAAATGATAAATAAAATACCTACAAAGTATTGTGAAAATTTTACTAATGCTTTCATATTTAAAGTTTGGTTTTTATTGAGCTAATCCTAAGTGAATTAAAGCAAAAACGCCATAATTAATCATGTCTTGATAATTTGCGTCGATGCCTTCAGAGACTAAAGTTTTTCCTTTGTTATCTTCAATTTGTTTTACACGTAAAACTTTCTGAAATATTAAATCTGTTAACGAACTTACACGCATATCACGCCAAGCCTCACCGTAATCATGGTTTTTGGCCATCATTAAGTCCTTTGTAACTTTAATTTTTTGATCATAAAGTCGAGCTGCTTCGTCTGAATTAATATCAGGTTGATTAGCAACGCCAAGTTCTAATTGAATTAAAGCCATCACAGCATAATTTATAATGCCTATAAATTCAGAGGTTTCATCTTCGTCTACCATTCGTGTGGTATTTTCTTGTAAACCTCTAATTCGTTGTGCTTTAATAAAAATTTGATCTGTAAGTGATGGTAAACGCAAAACTCTCCAAGCTGGGCCATAATCGTGCGATTTTTTAGTAAATAAATCGCGGCAAACCTGAATTACTTTATCATATTCTGCAGATGTGTTATTCATTACGTATATTTGTTTTCAACTTTTTTCAAAAGTAGCGATTTCAACATGAAATACAAAGCCTATATAGGAATAAATTAACACATGAACATTAATTGTAAAGGTAAATTACTGGATTTATCTACACCCAAAGTAATGGGGATTTTAAATATTACGCCAGATTCGTTTTACGATGGCGGAAAATACAAATCAGATTTAGATTTTTTGAACCAAACAGAGAAGATGCTTGTGCAAGGCGCAGCCATTATAGATGTTGGTGCTTATTCCTCACGGCCAGATGCTAAATTTGTTACGGAAAAAGAAGAGATCTCTCGATTGTTACCTATTTTATCTCAAATTTGTAGCCAATTTCCCGAAGCTATTTTGTCGATTGATACTTTTAGAGCTAAAGTTGCCGAAGGAGCTTTACACCATGGAGCTACAATAATAAATGATATTTCTGCAGGTTTGTTAGATGATAAAATGCTCGAAATTGTTGGAAAAAATAAAGCTCCATACATTATGATGCATATGCGCGGAACGCCGCAAACTATGAAAGATTTAACAAGTTATGAGGATATAGTGAAAGAAATGATTTTTTATTTTTCTGAAAGAATTTCTGCTGCAAATCAACATCAAATTTCGGATATTATTATCGATCCTGGTTTTGGGTTTTCTAAAACGGTAGATCAAAATTATGAAGTTTTAGGTAATTTGGAACTTTTTAATCAGTTTAATTATCCTGTTTTATCGGCTTTATCGCGCAAACGCATGATTTATCAGTTTTTAGAAACTGATGCAACGCAAGCCTTAAACGGAACATCTGTTTTACATACAATTTCGTTGTTAAAAGGAGCCAAACTTTTGCGTGCTCACGATGTGAAAGAAGCTGTAGAATGTATTAAATTAGTAAATCAAACCTTAAAATATGAGAATTTTATATAGCGCTATTGCAAGTTTACTACTTATTTCGTGTACAAAAAAAGAAATTTTTGTGCCACAGTCCGATGTAAGTTTAGTAACAGAAATCACTGATTTTACGCCCGTTTCGATGCTTTTTGAAACCTCAAAAGATGGAGAAATTAATATTGATGTTAAAAATAAGGGATTGATTACGCAAACCCACTGGATTTTTGAGATTGATAAACGTTTGCCCTTAAAACTTGTGATTCCGGAGGTAGAAAAACTACAGGCTAAAAAGCGCAAAAATGCTGAGGCTAAAATGTTAGATAATTATTTTACCTACATGGATACGTTACATAAAAAAGTAGCTTATATGCCGTTTACAGTGGTTAGTTTTGCTAAAAACAATTCGGAATTGGAGCAAAATGCACAACGATTAAACCTTAAAATTACTAGAGAAGGTGAAGCAAAAGTAGGTGATGAAGTATTAAATCTTTTAACAATTAATGATTATTTAAATCAGAAATATAAAGAGCAACAGCTTACAATTTATTTGGAATTTGACGAGAATTTAAGCTTTGAAAAATATTTGCAAACCAAATTAAATTTAGCCAAGATAAATGTTCCAAACATTAGAATATCAACAATAGAAGTGGTTTATTAAAAACCACTTTTTTTATTGATGGTGGTAAGGTTCGTTTCGTAAAATAGTAAAACCACGATATATTTGTTCAATAATAAAAATACGTACCATTTGGTGCGAAAATGTCATGGCAGAAAGCGAGATTTTTGCGTTTGCTTTTTTATAAACTTCGTCCGAAAATCCATAAGGTCCGCCAATTACAAAAACTAAAGTTTTAATTCCGGCATTCATTTTTTTCTGTAACTCGTCGGAAAAACCAACACTCGAGAAACTTTTTCCATTTTCATCCAACAAAACCAAATGATCCGTAGCCGATAGTTTACTTAAAATTAGTTCGCCTTCTTTTTGTTTTTGTTGCGCTTCGGATAAGTTTTTTACATTTTTAATATCGGGAATAATATCGAGATCGAATTTGATATAAAATCCCAATCTTTTCGTGTATTCGTCTATTAAAGCTTGTAAGTTTTTGTTATCGGTTTTACCAATGGCTAAAAGTTTGATATTCATTTCATTTTTTTTGCAAAAATAAAACCTTAATATATGGCATACAAATTATTTTTGTGTGTTGTTCGCGTTAGGGATTGTAGCATTGTTTGAGCACATTTTGTAGCGAAGTGAAAAAATTGCGAGTGCGAAAAGCCCGGCGCCTTATTTTTTGTAGCAACGCGGAAGAAAATAAGGAGAAACGCCCTTAAAAAAATAGATAAAAAAGTGTGTGTTTGTTAATTTTTATTAAATTGTGTTTTGAAAAACATGTTGTTTTTATGTTTAAAAAAAGGCGAATATACTTTAGGTTAAGCAATAGTGTGCTTTTAATTTTTAGTATATTTGGGTTTATATTTTAGTTAAAAATTATGATTACTGCAGAACAATTTGAAAAAGAATTAGAATTAATTATAGATAACGGTATTCGTGAGGATGTTGGAGATGGCGATCATTCGTCGTTAGCTTGTATTCCGGCGGATGCGATGGGCAAGGCGAAATTGCTTTGTAAAGACGAAGGAATTGTTGCTGGCGTTGATTTTGCCATTAAAGCGTTTAAAAAAGTAGATGCAAATTTGGTAGTTGATGTTAAAATTAAGGATGGAAGTTTTGTTAAATACGGTGATATTGTTTTAACGGTTTCGGGTTCTTCACAATCTATTTTAAAGGCAGAACGCTTGGTTTTAAATGTGATTCAGCGTATGAGCGCGATTGCAACAAAAACTAAAAAGTACGTGGATTTGCTTGCAGGTACATCGACTAAAATTTTAGATACGCGTAAAACGACTCCCGGAATTAGAGCGCTCGAAAAATGGGCAGTTAAAATTGCTGGTGGCGAAAATCATAGATTTGCGCTTTATGATATGATTATGCTTAAGGACAATCATATTGATTTTGCTGGCGGAATTACGCAAGCAATTAATAAAACCAAGCAATATTTGGCTGATAATAATAAGGATTTGAAAATTATTGTTGAGGCTAGAAATTTAGATGAAATTGCTGAAATACTTGCAAATGATGGGGTTTACCGTATTTTAATAGATAATTTTAGTATTGAAGATACAAAAAAAGCGGTTGAAATGATTGGTGATTATTGTTTAACAGAATCATCGGGCGGAATTAATGAAACTACAATTAGAGATTATGCTTTATGTGGTGTTAATTATATTTCGAGTGGTGCTTTAACGCATTCTGTTCACAATATGGATTTTAGCTTAAAAGCTTATTAAAAAAATTATGTCGAAAAAAATAGATAGAAAACTTTTAAAAATTCCTTTTTATCGTAGGGTGATTCGTTTTTTAAAAAACACGGATTTTCCAGGGTTACGTGGGCTTTCTATCTTTAGATTTTTTGAAATTTATATTACCGGAATTGTAAAAGGAGCGTTTTCGTATCGAGCGGGTTCAATAGCATTTAGCTTTTTTATGGCTATATTTCCTTTTATTCTATTTATTTTAAATTTATTGCCATTTGTACCTGTTAAGGATTTTCAGGTTGATTTTTTAAGTTTTATTGAAAAAAGTGTGCCGCCAAATACTTATGGTGCTATTGAAGAAATAATAAAGGACATTTTAAATAATAGTCATAAAAATTTAATATCGTCGGGTTTTTTTCTGTCAATTATTTTAATGGCAAACGGAGTAAATGCAATTTTAGGCGGTTTTCAATCGTCTTATCATTTCACCCATCACACTGTTAAACGATCGTTTATTCGGCAGTATGCTACGGCTATAGTTTTGTCGTTAGTAATTAGCATTATTTTAATTACAGCGGTAGTGGCAATTGTGGTTTCGGAATTTACGGTACATAACCTTTCTGCTAATTTATTGGTAGATGAGTTGTTACTTATAAATTTTGCTCGTTATCTGATTTTAATATTTTTGATTTTATGTGTAAATTCATTACTTTTAAAGTACGGGACTAAACAGACAAAATATTTGCCTTTTTTTAATGCAGGTGCAGTTTTTTCGACCTTTTTAATGATCATTGGATCTTACGTTTTTGGGATTTATGTAACAAAATTTGCTCGATATAATGAATTGTACGGATCAATTGGCACGATTTTGGTTTTAATGATTTACATCTGGCTAATTTGTATTATTATTTTACTTGGTTTTGAAGTAAATGCATCTATAAATAGCTATAAAATTTCTAGACAACAAAATAAATTAAATTAATAACAAACTAAATACAACAAAATAAATTATGAGAAAACACATTTTAACTTTTGCATTAGTAGCAATGTGCAGTGTTACTGGTTTTTCGCAATCTGTAACTGGAAAATGGAAAACTTTTGATGATAAAACAAAAGAGGCAAAATCGATTGTTGAAATTAAAGAAGTTAACGGTAAATTAGAAGGAACTGTAATTGAGGTTTTAAACCCAGCGAAAAAAAATTCGACATGTACAGAATGTAAAGGAGCCAATAAAGGTAAAAAAATTGAAGGGTTAACAATTATTAAAAACATGAAAAAAGATGGATCGGAATATGCTGATGGTACCATTTTAGATCCTCAAAACGGTAAAGAATATAGCTGTATTATTAAAGTGAACGCTAAAGATGCGAATAAATTAGATGTTCGTGGTTATGTTGGGATATCACTTGCCGGACGTACACAAACTTGGACAAGAATAAAATAAAAAATTAAAATATTTATATTTAAAACACTTTCTGCATTTGTTAGGAAGTGTTTTTTATTTCTGCGATATTTGTTTTATAAATGCAAGCAAATGGAATATTTTATTGATGTTATTGTACCGTTATCTTTACCAAATACTTTTACCTATAAAGTAACGCAGGCCGAATATAATTTTTTAAAAATAGGTTGTCGTGTTATGGTGCCCTTTGGAAAGTCAAAAATTTATACGGCTTTGGTAGTAAATTTACATCAAAACGCGCCTTTGCAATATGAGGCAAAAGATATTATAACGATTGTAGATGATTTTCCGGTGGTTACATCCATACAATTGGAGTTGTGGAATTTTATTTCTTCTTATTACATGTGTCCGATTGGAGATGTGTATGCAACCGCTTTACCGTCCATGTTGCTTCTTCAGAGTGAGACTATTATTGAATTGAATCAAGAGAAAGAAACAAAACTTTCTGAACTTTCTGATGATGAATTTTTGATTTATCAAGCCTTAGAGCAACAAACATCTTTAAAAATTATAGAAATCCAAAAGATTGTAAATAAGAAAAATGTTATAAAACTAATTAATAGTTTACTAGATAAAGAAGTTGTTTTTGTTGAAGAAGAGATAGTTGAAAAATATAAGCCAAAGCAAGAAAAATACATCAAATTAGCACTTGATTATGAAAATAATCCTGATGCCATAAAACTTTTATTAGAGCAAGTATCAAAATACGAAAGACAAAGAGAGTTAGTTTTAACTTATTTTCAATTAGTAGCCAAAAAGGAACCTATTTTAGCTAAAGTTTTATTAGAAAAAAGCAACGTAACAGCAGCTGTATTAAAAAATTTAATAACTAAAAATGTTTTTGAAGCCTATTATTTAGCCAAAGACCGTGTGGTTTTTGAAGATACCACAGCGGCAGAGATCATACTTTCACCTGCGCAGCAAACCGCTTTTACCGCTGTTACAGACTCTTTTAGTGATCATACAACTACACTTTTGCACGGTGTAACAGCTTCTGGAAAAACAGAAATTTATATAAAACTTATAGAAACATACTTAGCGAACGAACAACAAGTGTTGTTTTTATTGCCCGAAATTGCTTTAACTGCACAGCTAGTTTCCCGATTAACCGCTTATTTTGGTAATCAGGTAGCGGTTTTTCATTCTAAATACTCAAACAGTGAACGAGTTGAAGTTTGGTATCAAACTTTAAAAAGCTTAGAAACGGCTAAAATTATTATTGGAACACGTTCTGCGGTATTTTTACCTTTTCAAAAACTAGGGTTAATTATTATTGATGAGGAGCACGAACAAACATATAAGCAATTTGATCCTTCACCAAGATATCACGCTCGTGATACTGCAATTGTTTTGGCGCATTTGCATAAGGCAAAAGTTCTGTTAGGATCTGCCACACCAAGTTTAGAGACATTCTATAATACAACTCAAAAAAAATACGGAAAGGTCGAGCTTAATCAACGTTATAACAACGTGGTTTTGCCGGATATCGAGTTGATTGATCTGACAGAAAAATACAAGCGTAAACAAATGATTGGGCATTTTAGTGATAAAATGGTTGATGAAATTCGTGAAAAATTAGCACTTGATGAACAAATTATTATTTTACAAAACAGACGAGGTTATGCGCCTTATGTTGAGTGTGTTACCTGTGGTAGTGTGCCACATTGTGTAAATTGTGATGTAAGTTTAACGTATTACAGATTTTCGGATACGTTGCGTTGTAATTATTGCGGTCATACCGAGCCTTTTGTACCAAAATGTAAAAAATGTCATAGTAAAGAACTACAGACTAAAGGTTTTGGTACTGAACAAATTGAGTCTGAGCTACAGCAAATATTTCCGAATATTAAAATTGCTCGAATGGATCAGGACACAACACGTGGTAAAAATTCTTTTGATAGAATAATAACAGATTTTAAACATAAACGCATCAATATATTGGTAGGAACCCAAATGTTAGCCAAAGGATTGGATTTTGCTAATGTAACTTTGGTTTGTGTGCCTAATGCAGATAATATGTTGCATATGCCTGATTTTAGATCACACGAACGTGCTTATCAATTGCTTGTTCAGGTTGCGGGTAGGGCAGGACGAAGTGATAAAAAAGGGAAGGTTCTTATACAAACATATAATCCTTATCATGCAATAATACAACAAGTTTGCACTAATGATTATGCTGCAATGTACAAAGAGCAGTTGTACGAACGACTAAATTTTAAGTATCCGCCTTATTATCGTTTGATAAAATTTACTTTAAAGCATAAAGATCCCGAAAAATTAAAAGCAGGATCATTTTGGCTGTATAATGCCATGAGTCAGCAATTTGCTAATTTTCAAATTTTAGGACCAGAAGAACCTGCGATAAATAGAATTAAAAATGAATATATTCGAACAATTCTTTTTAAAATATCAAACAAAGAGAATTTATCGAGCACAAAAAAAACTATCCAGAAAATACTGAATAGTTTTGATTCTATCGGTCAATACAAAGGAATAAAAGTTACAATAAACGTTGATTTTTATTAGTTAACATTTTCCATAAATTTAAATAAATCCTCTTTTTTATTACGACTTAATGGTATTTTTGCCGATCCAATTTCGGCAAATTTGCTATTAAATTTTTCGATTTTATCTACATTCACGATGTAGGATTTGTGAATACGAATAAATTTATCTCCTGGAAGTTCTTGTTCAAATGATTTCATAGTTGCTAAAACCAAATGATTTTCTTCATCAGTTATAATTTTAACGTAATCTCCGTAGGCTTCAATCCATTTAATTCGTGAGATATAAACTTTTAATTTTTTCAAATTACTTTTGATAAAGATATGTGGGTTCTCTTCATCCGAATTTTCTTTACTTAATGAAATTAAGTTTATAGCTTTTTTTACTGCTTGGTTAAACCGCTCTCTGGAGATGGGTTTATGCAGATAATCAGTTGCAGAATAATCAAAAGCTTTAAGTGCATACTCGGCTTTAGAGGTTATAAAAATAACTTG
>CANRKI010000109.1 GCA_947631175.1 uncultured Flavobacterium sp. | reverse complement strand
CTATTCAAACTCGAAACAATCAGGAGATAAGTCAGATTCATTGAGAGGGAGAAATGATCTATGGTTGGTTAAAATCAATGCTAAAGGAGGTATTGATTGGCAAAAAACTATAGGCGGTTCTGGAGATGATCGATTGGTTCAGATCAAACAGATTAGAGGAGGTGATTATCTAGTAGTAGCAAGTTCAAACTCTACAATATCAGGTGAAAAAATGGATAAGAATTTAGGCGGCTTAGATTACTGGATATTGAAATTAGATAAAAAAGGTAACATCATTTGGCAAAAAACCTACGGCGGTATTTATAATGATGAAGTTAAATCTGTTTTATACACAAAAAATGATGAAATTATAATTGGAGGTAGCTCAAATTCTCCAATTGGTGAATCTAAATTTCTTGATACAAATGGAGGGTTCGATTTTTGGGTACTAAAATTGGATTCTGACGGAAGATTAAAAGACCAAAAAGTATTTGGGGGAGAATCTGATGATTTTTTAACCGATATAATTGAAACAGAAACAGGCTTTATCATTGCAGGAACCAGCGCATCAGAAGTTGGAGGTAACAAAACGACATCGAATGAAAAACAAAATGATTTTTGGATTATAAGAACAGATTTCAATTTTGAGAACGAAGATCAATTCACCTATGATTTAAAAGGTGATGAATATTTAACCAGTGTTATTTATGATTTTGATAATGAAGAGCTCTTATTGGGAGGCTATCAAATGGATGAAAAAACTTTTAATAAAAGTTATATTTCTGTCTTAATAGATAAAAAAGGAGACGATGTTTGGAATAAAAAACTTTCAACCGAGGGCAGTGATCTTTTAAGAAAAGTTACTCGAACACGTGATGGAGGATTTGTTTTTGCAGGAAATTCAGATGGTAAAGTATCAGGTTATAAAAAAGCTTTCCAAGGTCGAGAAGATTATTGGGTTGTAAAGCTAAAAGCAAAAGACAAAGAAAAGGAAACAGAAATTAAATTAGAAGCATTTCCTAATCCAACCGAACAATATTCAAACATTGTAATCAATCACGATTATGAAGAAGGTACACTTAGTATTGTTGATTTAGCTGGACGTATTTTATATTCGGAACCAATTTACTACGATATGGTTCCAATTGATTTAGGTTCTTATCCAGAAGGAATTTATGTAATACATGTAAAAACAGATGTATTTAACGGATCAGTTAAAGTAATTAAAAAATAAAAGAGAATGAGAAAAATATATATACTATTCTTTGTTTTAGTTAGTTCGTTATTAGTTGCTCAAAATTATGACGCACCAAAAAATAATTTTAAAACTTTAAATGCCGCTGATATTCCTGTTGATTACGTTACGGGTATACCAGATATTGGTATTGATCTTTTTAATGTTCCAACAATAAATCCAAATTTTAGTTTAAATTTTAGACTTCAATATGATTTATATTCAAATTCATCCAAATATTTTTCAACTAATGAGTTCGGAGACACTTGGAGATTATCTGTTTCTCCTAAAATTTCACGAAATTCATATGTCAAGTTAGAACTTGCAGATGTTAATATGAGTGATGAAATGTATTATCTTAATGATGAAACTAATAGTAATCGATCAAATTCAGATCTATTTACATATGAAATTTTTGGTTTAACAGGTATTTTTAAATTAAAAAGAGATGGGTTAACCCTTACATCAGAAATTATTGAACAGAATAATTATGCTAAAATAGATATTATATATACTGCAGAAGAAGTTGAATTTGGTGTGAAATTTACTATAAAATCATTTGTAATTTCAGATAAAAATGGATTTGAATATAATTTTTCTGATTTTGATGAATATTCAATTACAGGTGATGATGAAATAAAGAAAGTAAATTTTTACTTAACAAAAGTAAACGATAAAAATAAAAAAACTCTTTGTGAATACTTCTATCAAGAATCTTTTGAAAGAGTATCAAGTTTACAGACGCTTTTTATTTATAAAAGCACTAAAAAGGTGAATAGCATTAAAATACCTGCTATTGGAGTTGTTGATTTTACAAAAATAAATGTAGAACAAGATCAAATTACATTAAAAAATGCTAAAAATGAAATCTTAAAAAAAATTGATTTAAATTATATAGAGCCTTCTGTTACATTAAAAGAAGGTTTTTGGCAAAAAAAACTTTTGCGAACTTTAATTTTTTGGAGTAATGATAATTTAAATAAACAAACTTTTAAATTCGAATATATTTCGAGACAGCTATTAAATCCAGACGTAAATTCATTAGGTTTTGTAATAAGAAAAGACCCTTGTTTTAATGATAATTTTAATGCAAATAAAGAAAATTTATATTACGATAATTGGGTTTTAAAAAAAATCACATATCCTACAGGCGGTACCGTGTTTTATGAATTTGAACCTAATGATTTTTATATAGGAAGTTTAAGAATTAATATTGAAGAGTATAAAAAAAATAATTCAAAAAATTTTAATATAGTAGATTTACCTTTAGTACATGACCCTATTAATAATAGATATCTTTTGGAGGATCCTTTGTTACAAAATTCGGATAATTTTGTCTATTTTAATTATTCTGGCAATTTTTATCAAAATAATCAACCGTTTTTACCTGATCTGGAGAACGGATCGGGTGGAATAGGGAATTCAAGTAGTATATTCCCTTCTCTTAGAATTTATGCCTATTTTAAAAATAGTAATTTCAATCCAAATTTAGGAACTTTATTTGAAGTTATGACACAAAGCGAAACAACTTGTTCTTTAGGAAGTAAATTTTCTACAATTGAGAATAAATATTCATTGGTTTATGACAAAAATCAATTAAATTCTTATACTTCTATAGTTGCTAAGGCTATTATTTATAATACTGAAAATATTCAAAAATATTTATATGGAAATGGGTTACGTGTAAAAACAATCACAACTTTTGATACAGATATAAAAATAAATAAATTTTTAAATGGAAGTTATACTGAGATCCCAACAAGTGAAGTAGAATTTAATTACAGAAAATTTGACGACCCTAATTCGAGTAGTGGATATACTAAATTTAGAATTGGTGTGAATAATTATGATATTAGTAGATTCAATGATTATTCTGATGTAATTTTATATAAAAATGTTTCGGTTAAAACTAAAGGGCTTGGTGAAATGCAGTTCACTTTTGACGAACCTAACCCTTCATTTGCTGAAAATTCTAATATTTTCCCAGAGAATGTTTATATAAAAAAATTACCTTATAAGATTGTTAAAAAAGATGAAAATGGAAATACAATTGAAGAAAATATTTTTACAAGAACTTTTAAAGAGTTTAACCCAAGTGGAACCGGAATAAACAAACAACCTATTGTTACTTTTGAGAAAGTAGTAAACAAAACTTATGTAGATGTAGTTGGCGATGCTACACCATTAGAACTTGTTACCGAAAGTAGATTTGATACTATTTCTAGAAACATTATTTCTAAAAAAATAATTAACCCTGTTCTTAATGAAACGTTTGAAGAGCAATATACCTATGTAAAGTATAACAATTCCTATTTGCCTAAAACCGTTACTAAATTTAAAAATGGAATTGCTTTAAATCGATCAGAAAATTTTTACTTAGGAAAAAAATGTGGCAAAACTGGATTAAGAACAAATATTTATTACAATTTAGCTAATTCGCAAATAGCAAAATCGAATTTGCCTTTAGAGATCGAAAATGAATATACAAATTATTCTTGTGAAGGTAAGCTTTTAGAATACAAAACTAAAGATGGTGTTTATGTTTCCCAAATTTGGGGGTATAACGGAGCTTTTGTCATAGCAGAATTACATAATATAAGATATACAGAAATAAATGAGCAACTATTAAACAGTTTGATAGCGGCTAGTAATTTAACTAACACAAGCTATAACGAAAATAATATTCGTGGTATCGTTAATCAATTACGAGATGCTCATCCTAATGTTCAGATTAAATCTTACACATTTAATCCATTAATCGGAATAACATCGCTTACTGATGTTAATGGAAGAAATGAATTTTATGAATACGATAGTTTTAATAGATTATATCGTATTAAAGATCACAATTTGTTGATTCTGAAAGAATATAATTATAACTATAAAAATCAATAATTATGGTACATAAATTATATATATATATCGCATTTTTTATAGTTTGTAATATTGGATTTGCACAGTCTACCGATCAAAACTATGTTAAAGAAACTATTTATGCTAACGAAAATAATGTTTCAAGCCCTAACTCTTCTAAAAACATTGTTACCACAACTTACTTAGATGGTTTAGGTAGAACCATTCAGATAATAGAACAAAATGCATCTCCTGAAAGCGGAAAAAGTATTGTAACGCATATGGAATATGAAAAAAACATTGGGAAGATTAAAGATTATTTACCTTTTGTAAATTCAGGAACTCAATTTGTAACAGAAGGAAAGGCTAACACTATTAATTATCATACAAATCTGAATTCATATGAATATTTAGGGAAGAATAATCCTTATTCGGAAGTTAAATTAGAGAAAAGACCAAGCCCTAGAGTTATTGAGACTGCCGCACCTGGCAGAACATGGGCCATGGGTGAAGGCCATACCATTAAAACACAATATAATTTTAATAATTCAAATGAAGTTAAAAAGTTTGACGTAACAACTACTTGGAATGCAACTTCAGAATCGTTTACTAACTCCATTGCAGTAAATGGATTTTATCCTAAAAATACTTTGCATAAAACTATTGTAAAAAATGAAAATTGGACTTCTGGAAAAAATAACACAACAGAAGAATTTAAAGGAGTTGATGGTAAAGTGATTCTAAAACGGACATACAATAACAATGTAGCTCACGATACCTATTATGCCTATGATTTTTATGGCAATTTAGCTTTTGTAATACCACCATTAGCTAACGGAGTGGTTTCAGAGACTGTTTTAAATACCTTATGTTATCGATACATTTATGATAAGAAAAACAGATTAATTGAAAAAAAACTACCTCAAAAAGATTGGGAATACATTGTTTATGACAAAGCGGATCGAATTGTTTTAACCGGTCCCGTTTACAGCCCGTTTGGAAATTCATCAAAAGGTTGGATATTTAGTAAATATGATGATTTAAGTCGCGTAGTTTATACAGGATTTTATAATGCGAGTACTTTTAGTTCTACAGAGCGAAAAAATATACAAACTACAGTAAATAATCAAATCGTTCTTAATGAAACAAAACAAGGCTTAAATAGTACATTAGATGGTGTAGCAATTCGTTATTCTAACAATGTATTTCCAACAACATCAGCTCACTTATTGAGTATAAATTATTACGATGATTATCTTTATCCAAATGCACCAACTGCATTTCCTTCTATAGAAAGTGTTGCAACCATTCAAAAACCTAAAGGTTTACAAACTGGAAGTTGGATTAGAACTGTTACAACAGATGCAGAGCGTAAAGGTGATTTGTCTTATACTTTATATAATGCAAAATATCAGCCTTTAAGAAGTTATAATTTAAACAGTTTGGGCGGTTATATACAAACGGATAATGTAATGTTATTTAATGGCACATTAACCAAGTCAATCACTAAGTATAAAAAGACCTCAAGTGATGGTGAAACTGTGATAACAAATTCGTTTACTTATGATAATCAAAATAGATTATTAACACAAAAACAACAAATTGGAAGTCAACCTCAAGAAACGATACTCTCAAATGTTTATGATCAATTAGGAGTTTTGGTAACCAAAAATGTTGGAGCAACCTCAGGAAACTTACAAAAAGTTGATTATAAATACAATGTTCGTGGCTGGCTTAATTCAATTAATGAAAATCTATTTCATAACAATAATACTGATTATTTATTTGGTTTTATCATCAATTACAATAAAGATGATTTTAGAGTTGATTCAGAGAAGCAATACAATGGCGGAATTAGTAGTATTCTTTGGCAAACCAAAAGCGATAATAAATTAAGAGGTTATACCTTTGATTATGATAATTTAAACAGACTTACGAATGCACAAACTTTACGTAGTTATAGTGGCCCAGGATTATTTAGAAAAACAGAGCATCAAGAAAGCTTATCTTATGACAAGAACGGAAATATACTTTCATTATACAGAACGGGAGAAGAACCAGATGGACAGTTAAATAAAATCGACAAATTAAGCTATACCTATACTGAAAATAGATTAATGAAAGTTACAGACGAAATTGGTAACCCTAATGGCTTTAAAGACGGAACCAACATTGGAAATGACTATGAATATGACAATTTCGGTAACCTAACCAAAGATAACAATAAAAATATTTCGAGTATTAAGTATAATCATTTAAATTTACCAACTGAGATTACTTTTGATAAGGGTAAAATACTTTATACGTACGATGCAGCTGGGGCAAAAGTTAAAAAAGTAGTACAGCCAACAAATGGTCTGGCACAGACCACCGAATACATTAATGGTTTTCAGTATTTAAACGGACAATTGCAGTTCTTTCCGCACGCTGAGGGCTATGTGAAGCCAAAAGACGGCGGTGGTTATCTTTACGTATATCAATACAAAGATCACTTAGGAAATGTAAGACTTAGTTACGCAGATTTAGACGGCAATGGTAAGATAGAATCTGGAAGTGAAATATTAGAAGAGAAAAACTATTATCCATTTGGGTTACAGCACGACGGATACAACATGGGAGTTAAGCCACAAAGAAGTGTTGAGGCGGAGCAATATAAATTCTTAGATAAAGAGTTTGAAGATAGTTTTGGTTTAAACGTAACCGAAACAGACTTTAGACATTATGATAGCGCATTAGGAAGATTTAATGTAATGGATCCTTTAGCAGAATTAGCTTATGACTTTACTCCTTATCGTTACGGTTTTAATAATCCTGTGTTCTTTGGAGATGCTTCGGGGTTGTTTGAGACTTGGGGAGATGCTTATGCCTATAAAAAAGCTAATAAGTTAGATGGTTCAAGTATCGAATATGATTCCGATGCTAATTTATTTAAAATTATTGATGGAGATGTTACCATAACACAGGTTGGTAATATGATTAATAAAATGTATATGATTGGTGACGATATGCATCTTAGTCAAACTCGTGCTGGAGGTGGAGGCAGCTCAAATGGAGGGAATCCCAAAGCGATACCTTGTGTAAATTGTCACCATACTATAACATTTAATAATGGAATTAAAACAGACCCTTACGGTGTAATGTTATACGGCGATAAGGCTACTGATTTTAAGGCTCCTTGGACAAAACGAAATGTTGATTCTTTTAATATACAGTCATTAATGGATTTAGCTGATATATTTTCTCCGGATATTTCAAAAAGACTTGAGAACGCATTTGAATTGCAAAAATATATTGATAATTATTCTAATAATTTAAAAAATCCAAATCAAAAGGTACAGTATCTTTTAGTTGAATTTGGTATTTATAGTTCTTCTTATTTCTCGGATTATGTCGGAGTGCATCCTTACCCTAAAAAAGATACTTTTGTTTACCCGAAGGATATCTCAACATTAAACAGTTTTAGATTAATTGACTCTGTAAAGTTTCTACCAGAAGCAAAAAGAATTAACGATAGTGTTCATAATAGTATAATAAATAGATTTAAAAAGTAATGAGATATTTTATTGTTTTAATAAGTTTTTTTTTAATGAATTGCAAAAAAGATATTAATTTAAACGAACGAATAGATTATAGAGTAAACAGTAACATTGAAGTCTTTTTTGAGTTTCCAGATACAGTCAAGGTAGGTAAAAAAAACATTGCTAATCTAGTTTTCTATAACAGAACTTTCGACACTATAATAGAACCTCGAGTAAAAGGATACGTGCAATTTAGAGTTTTTTTATTTTCTGAATTTTATCCTGAAAATACTAAAACAAATAATTTAAGAGTATTTAGTGATTCTATATTGCTAGATTCAAATGATATAAAAATTTCTTATAAATTCGATCAGCCGGGTACCTATCGTATCGGCGGATTGGTACGGGATGAATTATTTTACGATTATAGGTTTATAAAAAATGATAGTATGTTTATTTTCAAAGCTTCTAAAATTGTATCAAAGAATGTTGTAGTAATTGAATAATAAAAGAAGTGACAACATATCAAAAGTATTGTTACCACTCAACCCTTCGTTATTACAACATTAAATAACATTTATAAAGCCAACTAAACAGCTCAAGCTGACTCGTTACGGTCAGCTTGTTTTATTTAAAAAAAACTACTGCTGTTGCACTAAAATGGTTTCGACTTTACAAAGGACGCAGTAGTTTATTAAGTTTTACAAAGGTAAAATACCTCAAAGCAACCCAAACAAACAACACTACTACAAAATATTTTATAAAATAAAGTAAACCGTACAACAGCATAGCATTATAAAAGTCGGTGTTTAAAATTTAAATTTTCGATACAAATAAACAATTACGAACACCACGGAAATTCCAAACAGCATCCATAATACGGAACCAAAATTAAAGTCTTTTTCTTTTTTGGATATCGATTCGAGTTCGTTGTACTTTTCTTGTAGTTCAGATAATTGAACTTGAAGCTTATCATACTTTTCGGTTAATTCTTTTATATTTTCCGAGACTTTCTCGTCAGTTTTAACCTCTGTATTGTAATTAGAAAATTCGTGAACCGTACCGTCTTTATCGGTGCGTTTGTAATTGTCGGCTTTCTCTTTTTTTTCTTCCGATTTTTCAATAACGCGTTCCGTTATCGTTTCTTTTTTTTCGTGTGTAATCACTAAGGAATCTCGAAGCGTGGTTACCAATTCATAATGAATTTCCTTTTGCGCTTCTTCCTTTTTAACGCTACGACAGCCAACCAAGGCCATCGCAGCTAATACTATTAGAAATATGTTTTTCATAAGCTATCTTTTTAAAATCCATTTTTCGTTAGCTTTTCGCAACGAAA
>CANRKI010000108.1 GCA_947631175.1 uncultured Flavobacterium sp. | reverse complement strand
AATAAATAAGCATTTAAAAAATCTGTTCTAAAAGTTCTATTAAATCTTTCAATCAACGAGTTTTGCGTAGGTTTCCTAGGTTGAATATAATATAATTCAATGGCTTTTTTTTGACAAAATAGTTTTAGTTTTTCAGCAATAAATTCTGGTTCATTATCTACTCTAATTTTCTTAGGTTTCCCTCTCCATTCGATTAGTTTTTCTAGTTCAGAAATTACTTTAGCTGAAGGTAAGCTTGTATCGATACAAATACTCAAGATTTCTCGATTAAAATCGGCTATAATATTCAAACTTCTCACGCTTTTTCCGTTTTCTAAACTATCATGCATAAAATCCATACTCCACGTACATTTGGATACATCGGACGTAAAAGCGGCTCTTTATCCAAAAGCCCCAAGTTTGATGCTCGTTGGATAGCGCTATCAATTGAAAACGTATTTTATCCTCCTCATCTTTACGTACTTTTTGATAATAAAAAACGGATGTTCTTAAACTAAATAGAGGACAAGCCCTGCGAGAACTTAGTTAATGTTTTGCTTTTGAATACAACACCAATTCTCGTTTTCACAAGGCGTTATAGCTTTTTTTCGATAACATCTTTTAAAACTACGTTTTCCAAAGTAAGCTCTGCTACAATTTTTTTATATTGGGACAATTGCTTCTCTAGTTCCTTTAATTGAGCTAATTGATGGCTTCCATTCCGCCATATTTACTCTTCTATTTATAAAAAGTGGGTTAACTTATTCCATGTTCACGACAAATTTCATTGACTGTTTTGCCCTGATTTTGTTCTGATAAGATCTTGACGATATGAACTTCTGTAAAATTGCTCCGTTTCATAATTATTCCTAAGTTAATAAACTATATTTTTAAACGGTCCGGTTTTTAGGGAAGATTACAGTTGGCTGATTTACACGAAGTAAAAAGTATAAAGCTTAAACATAATGTTGAGCTTAATAGTTTAATGAATTTTATAATTATAGGTTTAAATATTTATGTTATAGATATGGAGATAAATTTTTAAAGCGTATGTTTTTTAACTTTTTGTTTGCATATCCAGATTTTAGCTCCGATAGAGGCGGTATTCTTAGTTTGTAAGGAAATATAAAAAAGATTAAGCCGAAAGCGGGTATTGCGTTTATTTTGAGATAATGACTATCGGCTATAAATAAAAAAAACGCCGAAGCGTTTAATATTAAAATATTTTTTTGTTGTAAAGTTCCGGATATTTTGCAGTTACATTTTTGTAGTAATCTTCTATTTCTTGCATTACATCTTCTAAACTTCTGCCTTTCGTTTGAATAATTTTTTCAATACCCGCTTCTTTCTTTTTATAATCGCAATAAGCCAGTAAAATAGGAACTTCGGCTTTTTGCGCAATGTAGTAAAAACCGTTTTTCCATTTTTCCGAATAGCTTCGTGTGCCTTCGGGAGTATTTAGTAAGTAAAGTCTTTCGTTGTTGTTTAAAACTTCTGCTGCAAAATCGACCATATTATTTCGTTGGGATCTATCAATACCAATTCCGCCCATTTTTTTTATAAAATACCCATACCAAGGTTTGGTCCACGCATCTTTAATGAACATTTTAAACGGAATTTTCATTTGCCAAAAAGCAGCAACGGTGTAGTAAAAATCCCAATTTGATGTATGCGGCGCACAAACCAAAACGCATTTGTTAACCTTGCTTAAATCCAGCTTATTAATTAGTTTCCAGCCACCAATGCTGTATACTAGTTTGCCTAAAAATTGTTTCATAAAACAAATATATCTTAAAATATGTGATTTTTTGTTGCATTTTGTTTACTTTAACTAACTAAAGTGTTTATTTTTTTAAATTTATAAAAAAAACAAAACGTACTATGACTTCAATTTTTAATGAACAAAAAATATTTTTTAATTCGGGTGTTACTTTATCTTTTCAAGCGCGAAAACAAAAACTGCTTACTTTGCTACAAGCAATTGAGCAAAATGAGGAGGCTATTTTAGCGGCTTTGTATGCTGATTTTAAAAAATCGGAGTTTGAAGGTTTTATGACCGAAATTGGTATGGTGTATTTGGATTTAAAAAATCATATTAAAAATTTAAAGTCGTGGATGAAACCTAAAAGTGTTCGTGCTAGTGTTTTAAATTTTCCGTCTAAAGATTATGTGCAAGCACATCCTTTTGGACAGGTTTTGATTATTTCTCCTTGGAACTATCCTTTTTTATTGGCGATTCATCCGTTAATTTCTGCTATTGCAGCAGGTAATGTTGTGGTTTTAAAACCGTCTGAATTAACGACAAACACCGCAGCTGTACTTAAAAAAATTATTGAAAGTGTTTTTGATAAAAATTGGGTAGCTGTTATTGAAGGCGATGTTGAGGTAACTACGCAAATTTTGAAGCATAGGTTCGACATGATTTTTTTTACAGGGAGTACTGCAGTTGGTAAAATTGTGCACCAAGCTGCTGCGAAACATTTAACTCCGGTTGTTTTGGAACTTGGTGGTAAATCGCCATGTATTGTTACTGCTTCTGCTAATTTAGAGGTGGCGGTGAATCGAATTGTTTTTGGAAAATTTGTAAACGCTGGGCAAACCTGTATCGCTCCAGATTTTATTTGGATTCACGAGTCGGTTAAATCTAAGTTTTTAGAACTTTTACATAAACGGATTGTGGCTTGCTACGGAACGGATATTAAAAACTCACCCGATTTTCCGCGAATCATCAATTTAAAAAACTATAATAGATTAGTTAGTTATTTAAATAGTGGTGATAAATTTTTTGGAGGAACTGTTAACGAAGACGATTTGTACATTGAACCAACCATTTTAAATAATGTTACGTTTGATGATGCAGTTATGCAAGAAGAAATTTTTGGTCCCATTTTACCAATTTTAACCTACAATAATTTAGATGAGGTTATAAAACATAATCAAGAATCCGAAAAACCTTTAGCATTCTATATTTTTTCTGGAGATTCAAAAGAAATACAATACTTACAAAGTAAAACCCAATTTGGTGGGGCTTGTATAAATGATGTATTAAGTCATATTGTAAATAAAAATGTTCCCTTTGGCGGAGTAGGGAATAGCGGAATGGGAAATTATCATGGTAAATTTGGTTTTAATGCCTTTTCGCATTCGCGAGGTTTTGTGATTCGTTATAATTGGCTGGATGTGCCAATTAAGTACGCTCCGTATTTAAAAAAGACTGATATCTTAAAGAAGTTTTTTTCAATTTTAAAACTTTAAAACCTATAAAAACATTATTTTTGTTTGACTTAATTATTTTATATGGAATTATACTACACGTTTTCGGTGCTAATTGTTTTAGCATCACTTTTCGCCTATTTAAATATTAGATTTTTAAAATTACCTGGTACCATTGGTATCATGATTATTGCTATGTTGGTTTCTTTAGCAATTCGTTTGGTTGGAGTCGAGTTTTTCCCAGAAACTACACGTGATCTTTATAACTTAATTAAAGATTTTGATTTTTATGAAATTTTGATGGGAGCTATGCTTAATTTTTTACTTTTTGCAGGAGCACTTCACGTAAATTTCTCTGATTTAAAAGATCATAAGTGGCCAATTTTAACTTATGCATCAGTAAGTGTTGTTTTATCCGCCTTTTTAATTTCTGGTCTATTATATTATGTAGCTCCTTTGTTTGGTATTTCAATTCCTTACATTTATTGTTTGCTTTTTGGAACGTTGATCTCACCAACAGACCCAATTGTAGTACTCGGAATTTTAAAACAAGCGAAAGTACCTAAGGCAATTGAAACTAAAATTACAGGAGAATCACTTTTTAACGACGGGGTTGCTGTAGTAATGTTTGCTGTAGTTTTAAAAATCGCTACCGATTTAAATTTTGAAGCTAGCTTTACATCGGTTTCAACGTTATTTTTGTTAGAAGCTGGTGGAGGTATTTTACTTGGTGCTATTTTAGGGTACACCGCGTCTAATGCCATGAAAAAATGCGATGATTATAAAGTTTCTGTTTTAATTACTTTATCTATTGTAATGGGTGGATTTTTAATCGCAAAACAATTGCATTTCTCATCACCACTTGCCATGGTTATTGCTGGATTAATTATTGGTAATTACGGTAAAAAAGTTGCAATGAGTGAGGAAACACGTGACTATTTAGGTAAGTTTTGGGAATTGATAGATGAAATTATGAACGCAATTTTATTCTTATTTATTGGTTTCGAATTGTTAATGTTACCTGATTTAGAGAAACAATTGTTATTGGGGGTTGCTGCTATTTTTATATGTTTGCTAGCCAGAACTTTAGCTATATTTATTCCTGCAAGTACTATTCTACGCAGAAACACGTTTACTCGTGGTTCGTTAATTACAATGGTTTGGGGCGGAATTCGTGGTGGTGTTTCTATTGCTTTAGTAATGTCAATACCAAATTCTGCAGGTGAAATTAAAGATTTATTATTAGAAATTACATACATTGTAGTTCTATTCTCTATTATTGTACAAGGATTAACAGTTGGTAAAGTTGCCAATAAGGTTTTAGCTGAAGAAAAAAAATAAAATCAATTTAAATAAGTAAGGAGTAGTTGCATACTACTCCTTTTTTAATTTTATGAATTCAGAAAATTTTATTTCTCTTTTCGAGAAAAATGACAAAGCAGAGACACTTTGTATTTATACTATTTTTACTGCTAATCATATAAAAAGTAGCCAAATCATTGCTTTTTATCAATTGTATATTCAAGCTAAAAATATTGGATACAAATACAATGCCCATGTTTTTTACGAACCTTTCGAGATCGAAAACTCCGTAAACTGGGATTTCTTTATTATTAAAAATAAAAAAGAAATACTACTTAAAGTTTACTATTCTAGCAACTATACTATTGATCGAATCGAAGATAATTTAACAGCCTTGTACTACTAAATTAGTTAATGGTTTTGGAGTTTTTCATTTATAAATTTTTATGAATCGTTTTTCCGTCGCCTTGCGCTTTAGGTAAAACAGTAATGTCTGCTAGTTGTACATAATCAGGTTGATTGATAGCAAAAGCAATAGTTTCCGCAATATCTTCTGCTTGTAAAGCATCAAATCCTTTATAAACATTTGCCGCTTTTTCTTCATCTCCTTTAAAACGAACTAACGAAAACTCTGTTTCAACAGCTCCTGGGGCAACACTTGTTACTTTTATGCCTTGCGAAAGTAAATCCAAGCGCATGCCTTTAGTTAATGCTTCAACTGCCCATTTTGATGCGCAATATGTTGTTCCGTTTGCATAAACTTCTTTCCCCGCTATCGAAGATAGGTTTACAATATGTCCACTTTGTTGCGGTAACATTAAAGGTAATACCGCTTTTGTTACGTAAATTAATCCTTTAACATTAATATCAATCATTGCTTCCAAATCTTCTATATCAGCATCCTGAAAGCTTGACAAACCATGAGCGTTTCCTGCATTATTTATTAAAACGTCTATTTTTTGCCATTCGGTTGGTAAGGTTTCAATTGCCTTAAAAACCGATTCTTTATCACGTACATCAAACCTTAACGTAATCACTTCTGTAATTTGCGAAAGTTCTGTGGCCAATTCATATAATCGATCCGTGCGACGGCCGCATAAAATTAGCTTGTAATTTGATGCTATTTTTTTTGCTGTCGCCATACCTATACCAGAAGTTGCTCCTGTAATTAATGCAATTTTCATTGTTTTAAATTTTACTTTTCATAACAAAGTTATTGCTTAAATTATTCAGAAACTATTTTTTTTCATTTTTTTAAATCTGAATTTTATTTTTAATAAATTTAATTTTGGATAAAAAAAAGATGAAACTATTCCGTTTCATCTTCAAAGGTTTTGGCAATTTTTTCGATATTTAAACTTCGTGCTGATGCATCAAAAATTTCTTTATAAACGCCATTCATATTATAAATATCTTCATGAACGCCCGATTCTTCCACACGTCCATTTTTCATAGCATAAATATAATCGGCATCAATAATTTGTGATATAGAGTGCGAAATAATAATTACGGTTCTGCCTTTTTTAATTGCATCTAAACTGTTTTTAATTTGTTCCGTTGCAATGGCATCCAAACTTGCAGTTGGCTCATCCAAAAATATAATTGGCGGATTTTTTAAAAACATTCGGGCAATTGCAATACGTTGCTGCTGACCGCCAGACATATTTAATGCCTTTGTTTCGTAACCTTGCGGTAAAGCCATAATTTGTTCGTGAATGTATGCTTTTTTTGCCGCTTCTATAATCTCTTCTTTAGTAGCATTTGTTTTTCCGTATCTAATATTTTCTTCAATACTTCCGCTAAAAATGTGATTCTTTTGTAAAACTAATCCAATGTTTTCGCGTAAAAACTGCGTATTATATTCATTTAAATCCGTGCCATCTAAAGTTATTTTTCCACTATCTGGAACATAAAACTTATCTAATAAATTTATAATCGTACTTTTTCCAGCGCCCGAAAGTCCTACCAAAGCTGTAATTTTATTCGGCTCAATGGTCATATTAATATTATGTAGCGCTTTGGTACCGTTTGGATAAGTAAAATCTACATTTTCAATTTTAAATTTCCCATGTAATTGATCGGATATTTTTTCGCCGCTATTTTCTTTTTCTTCATCAGCATTTAATATGGCAAAAAACGTTTCCGAATAAATTAAAGCGTCATTCATTTCGTCGTAAATTCGGTGTAACTGTCTAATTGGTGCCGATACGTTGTTAAATAACATAATATGAAACATAATTGCTCCAATTGTCATTTGGTCGTTTAGTACTAAATAAACAGTTAAAATTATAATTAAAACCACGCCAATTTGCTCTACAAACGATTTTAATCCGTCAAAAATAAAATTTGTTTTTCTGGTTTGAAGTTGGTTTTCTGTAAGTTGTGTTTGTAAATCTAATTGTTTTTTAGATTCGATATTTTCTCTGTTAAACGATTTTATTACCGTAATCGAATCAATAATACTAATAATTCCCTGCGATTTACTTTCTCTAAATCCGCGCATGTTCCGGCGCCAGCCACTAAGTTTGTTCGCTTGGTTTTGTGTGATTACAAAATATATTGGAACTAAAACTAAGCCAACCAATCCAACCCAAAAATTGGCCTGAAACATCATAATTAATGCAATAAACGCATTGGCAAATAAAGGTAAAATGTCAATAAAAAAGTTCTGAACCAATCGCGTTAAACTTTCAATTCCTCTATCAATTCGGGTTTGTAATTTCCCCGATTCGTTATCGTTCGCGGTAAAAAAGGCTAATCTGTAGGTTAAAATTTTATCAACAATTCGTTGTGCTAAATCCCTCGAAACAAAAATTCTGAGTTTTTCTCCATAATATTTTTGCCCAAATTGCACAAAAGCATTAATAATTTCTTTAGCAATAAGTATAATCGATATCCAAGTAAGTATTTCAATTCCTTGTTCAAACTTATCATCAACATCAAGTAATTCTGTAATACTATCTACGGTGTATCTTAAAATCCAAGCATTAACCTGTGCCGCGAATGAACCTATTAAGGTTAGTACCAAAGTACCAATAACTAGTTTTCTGTACGGTTTTACAAACGGACGTAAATGTTTAAAAAGTTGTTTTATATTCATCTAGCATTAATATTATCCATAACTCGTTTCATAATTTTGGTACTATGTAAACGGGCTTTGTGATCATAAATTTGACTGGTAATCATAATTTCGTCAACTCGAGCGTATTCTATAAAACGTAATAAATCGGTTGTTATTTTTTTTTCATCTCCAATAAAGCTACAACTGAGCATACTTTCAACATGGTAACGTTCTATTTCAGTCATCGTTTCTTTAAAATTTTTAACCGGTGGTTGCATCGGTTTTCTATCATTTCTAATAATATTTAAAAAATTACCATACATGCTACTCGATAAATATTCCGCCTCTTCAATTGTATCTGCGGCAATAGCATTTACACATGCCATGGTATAAGGTTTTGGGTTTTCTGGACTAGGATTGTAATTGTCTCTATAAAAATTAAAGGCTTCAAACATCATTTTTGGAGCAAAATGACCCGCAAATGCATAAGGTAAACCATAAGCAGCAGCTAAAGTAGCGCTATCCATACTCGAACCTAAAATCCAAATAGGTATATTTAAACCTTCACCCGGAAACGCTCTTACTCTTGCTTTGCAATTATCACTCGATAAATATTCTTGTAGTTTCGATACATTTTCAGGAAATCGTTGCGATTGGGCATAAAAATCTCCCCGAATCGCCATAGCAGTTTCTCCATCTGTGCCAGGAGCACGCCCCAAACCTAAATCAATTCTTCCCGGATACAAACTTTCTAACGTTCCAAATTGCTCTGCAATAACCAATGGCGAATGATTAGGAAGCATCACACCACCAGATCCAATTCTAATTTTTTCTGTATTTCCAGCCACAAATCCAAGTAAAACACTCGTTGCCGAACTCGCAATATGTTCCATATTATGATGTTCTGCCATCCAAAAACGTTCAAAATCTTCCTGCTCACACAATTGAGCTAATAACTTAGTGCATTCTAAAGTTTCACCAATCGATTTATTATCAGCAACAACAGCCAAATCCAACATCGATAACTTTATATTTTTACCCATTACAATCAAATTTCTCACAATATACAAAACAAATTCAACCCATTAAATCACTAAAATTTTAAAAATTAGAATAGCGTGCCGGCTAAATCACCCCAATACTATTATATATAGAGTAAATTTATCGCCGTCGGGCTTTCCGCCCTCGCAATTTTTTCACTGCGTTCCAAAATGTGCTCAAACAAAGCTTCAATCCCTCACGCGCTCCGCAAAAAAATACAATTTTTATTCAAATCACTTAGTTCTTTTATCTATAATACCAATAAAAAAGATAAACCAGAAAAATAACAATAACATAACATGCACAAACCAAGCGAACTAAAAAAAACTTTACAAAAAAGGCGAAAATAAGTTTGGAAGTTGGTGAAAAAAGGGTCTATCTTTGCACTCGCAAACAAGGAATAATATCTGGTTTGTGAAA
>CANRKI010000107.1 GCA_947631175.1 uncultured Flavobacterium sp. | reverse complement strand
GTGTTGTTAATTCAGAAGTAAAATCAATTCACGCTTCAGGAACTGCTGTAATTTCTGACTCACCAGATATTTGTAACGCACGTATTGAGTTCGAAAATGGTTGCGTAGCAAATATCACATCAAGCAGAATATCAATGAAAAACATGCGTAAATCACGCTTTTTTCAAAAGGACGCATATATTTCTGTAGACTATCTCGAAAAAATTTGTGAGGTAGTAAAAATGAAAGATGCACCTGAAGTACCAGGAGATTTTGATTTAATCCTTCAAAATGCAGAAGGAATAAAAAAACAAATTTACTACGACAACCCAACCGTTGAACCTAATAATGCAATTTTAGACGAACTCGAAACTTTTGTAGACGCAATTAACAACAACACAGAACCTGTTGTAACACTTAAACAAGCTACAAAAGCCTTAGAAGTTGCCTACAAAATAATCGAGTCTTACTCTAATAATATTACAAACTAATTATTAAATTTGTTATATTTCAAAAAAATTAAACAAACAAAACAAATCAAATAATGAAAACAATTGCAGTAATTGGCGCTGGAACAATGGGTAACGGTATCGCACACACGTTTGCTCAATCTGGCTTTACAGTTAAACTAATCGATATTTCAGAAAAAGCGATCGAGCGCGGCATGAACACCATCGCAGCAAACCTTGACCGTATGGTTGCTAAAGGTACTATCACCGAGCAAGATAAACACAATACTATTGGCAACATCATCACATATACAGATATGAAAGATGGTGTTACTGGCGTAGATTTAGTAGTTGAAGCAGCTACAGAAAACGTAGACCTAAAACTAAACATCTTTAAAACATTAAGCGAAGTTTGTGACCACAACATCATATTAGCATCAAATACATCAAGCATCTCCATCACTAAAATCGCATCAGTGGTTGTACACCCAGAACGTGTAATTGGTATGCATTTTATGAACCCGGTGCCAATCATGAAATTAGTCGAAATCATTCGTGGGTACAACACAACAGACGAGGTAACAAACATCATTATGGAATTATCTAAAAAATTAGGTAAAACCCCAACCGAGGTTAACGATTATCCAGGTTTTGTTGCCAACCGCATTTTAATGCCAATGATTAACGAATCTATCGAAACCCTTTACAATGGCGTTGCAGGCGTTGAAGAAATTGATACCGTAATGAAATTAGGAATGGCTCATCCAATGGGACCCTTACAATTAGCCGATTTTATTGGATTAGACGTATGTTTATCAATCCTAAACGTGATGTACGACGGCTTTAAAAATCCAAAATACGCACCTTGCCCATTACTTATAAACATGGTACAAGCTGGTAAATTAGGCGTTAAATCAGGTGAAGGTTTTTACGACTATTCACACAGTAAAAAAGCAGAAAAAGTTTCAAACTTCTTCAAAAAATAAAAAACCCAACCTGCAAGCCACACACCTTGCAGGTTTTTTTTCATTTTTAAAAGCCAATCGCTTGGTTATAAAATAAACGGAGTTCCCGCTTTCGCCTATAGTTTCAAAAATTAAAAATTTTTAAAAGCTATTGGGCTCTATCGGGGCTAAAAACAATCGTTAGTCTATTAAAATCTATCACATTTTGGCAAAAATTATTCCATTTAAAGCCGTACGTCCAACGGCAGACAAAGTAAGTTTAGTTACCTCACGAACGTATGACGACTATTCGCCAGCCGAATTAGCCGCACAACTAGATTTTAATCCCTACTCGTTTTTACACATCATAAATCCAGGCTACGCACTACAACAAAAATTAACAAACGACAAACGTTTTAAAATGGTGCGTAATAAATATGTCGACTTTAAAAAAGATGCCATTTTTTTACAAGAAGAACAACCTGTTTTTTTTATATACGAAATTCAAGCCAGCAAAAATACCTATACTGGTATTTTATGCGCAACTAGCGTTGAAGATTACCAAAACAACGTAATAAAAAAGCACGAAAACACATTAGAGTATCGTGTAAATTTATTTAAAGACTATTTACACATCACAGGTTTTAATGCAGAACCGGTGTTAATTACCTATCCTAAACAAATAGACTTAAACACTTGGATAAGTCTAAAAAAGAAAACCACCCCAATCTACGAATTCTCGACCTCAAATAAAGAAAAACACATCCTTTGGCGCATCGATACCCAAAGCGATATCGATTGGTTAACACAAAAATTCGAAAGTATTCCAAACCTATATATTGCCGATGGACACCATCGATCGGCATCCTCTGAAATGTTGTTCAATCAAGATAAAAATACAAACAATAAAAATCTTGAATTTTTTATGAGTTTTTTAATTGCCGAGGACAACGTTAAAATTTTTGAGTTTAATCGTCTAATTCACGATTTAAATAACCACAGTAAATCCGATTTTTTAAACCTATTAGCCTTTAATTTTGAGGTGCGTTTAAAAGGACAAGAAATTTGGAAACCACAAAAAAAATATCAGTTTGGGATGTACTTAGATGGCGAATTTTACGCCCTTACTTTAAAAAACGAAAATCATACCTTTGATGGTATTTTAAACAAACTAGATGCTCAAATTTTATACGATACGGTTTTACATCCTATTTTAGGCATCGAAGATTTGCGAAATGACGATAGAATCGAGTATTTACCCGGTAATAAATCAATCACACAATTAAAAGAAAAAGTAGACTCTGGACAGTTTGAGGTTGCCTTTATGTTATATCCAATTCATATAAACGAAATAAAGGAAATAGCAGACAACGACCTAATTATGCCGCCAAAAAGCACATATATTGAGCCTAAGTTTAGAAGCGGAATCGTGATTTACGAAATCTAAGTAATCATCCATTTTTGTTGCGTTTTTATGTCTTTGTACATTTTTAAACGTACTAATTTTATTTCAAAATAAATGTCTTACTTTTGTAGTTTACAAGTAATTTTTGCGTCATGTCAATTTCAGAAAATCTTATTCAAATAAAAAATTCAATCCCTCAAGAGGTTACTTTGGTTGCGGTTTCTAAAACCAAACCTGTGTCTGATATTTTACAAGCTTATCAGGCAGGACAACGTCATTTTGGTGAAAATAAAATTCAAGAAATGACCGAAAAGTACGAGCAAATGCCACAAGATATTTTTTGGCACATGATTGGGCACGTACAAACCAATAAAGTTAAATACATGGCTGCTTATGTACATTTAATTCATGGGGTTGATAGCTTTAAATTATTGGCAGAAATTAACAAACAAGCACAAAAAAATAACCGCGTGATTAATTGTTTACTGCAAGTTTTTATAGCACAAGAAGAAACTAAATTTGGATTAGACGCGAATGAATTGAATGAAATTTTAAATTCAGAAGCGTTAAAGTCCTTAAAAAATATAAATATTGTTGGCTTAATGGGCATGGCATCTTTTACAGATAATATTGCACAAATTCAAGAAGAATTTAGTACTTTAAATCAATTATATTTAAAACACAAAAACAGTACAACTTTCAACATCAATTTCAAACACCTATCCATGGGGATGAGCGGCGACTATCAAATTGCAATTGCTTGCGGAAGTAATATGATTCGAATTGGAAGCACTATTTTTGGAACCCGATAAATTATTAAACTATTTTGTACGCAATATTAGACATAGAAACCACAGGTGGTCAATTTAATGAAGAAGGAATAACTGAAATAGCCATTTATAAATTTGATGGACATGAAGTGGTAGACCAATTTATTAGCCTTATTAATCCCGAAATTCCGATACAACCGTTTGTTATTAAACTTACGGGAATTAATAATGCAATGTTACGATCGGCACCCAAATTTTACGAGGTTGCTAAACGTATTATTGAAATAACCGAAGGTTGCGTAATTGTTGCTCATAATGCAAGTTTTGATTACCGCGTTATTAGAACAGAATTTAAACGATTAGGATACGATTTTGACAGACAAACTTTATGTACTGTTGATCTGTCTAAAAAACTTTTACCCGAACAAAATTCGTATTCATTAGGAAAATTAGTTCGTAGCCTTGGTATTCCTATTGCTGATAGACACAGAGCTAACGGCGACGCAATGGCTACAGTTAAACTTTTTAAAGTGCTACTAGCTAAAGATAATAACAAGGAGATTTTAAAAAGCTTGGTTAAAACCGAAATTAACAACGGTATTTTACCTAAATTATTAGATATAGTAGATAAGGTTCCCTCTCGAACGGGTATTTACTACATTCATAACGAAAAAGGAAATATCATTTACATCTCCAAAAGCAAAAACATGAAACGTAAAGTAAATCAACACTTTACACAAGAAACAAAAAAGGCACTTAAAATCCAAAAAGAGGTTTATACAATCACTTTTGAAGAAACAGGTAGTGAATTAATTGCAAGTTTTAAAGAGATTAAAGAAATCGAAATTAACAAACCTAAATACAACAAACTCGATTCTAAAACATCATTTCCTTATGCCTTGTATCGTCAAAAAAGTGCAGATGGATATTACGGACTTCGAATTTTGAAAAGCGATAAACGAAGAAAAGAAATCACTACTTTTAGTACCATACAAGAAGGGAAAACATTTTTGGATCAAGTGATGCACAAATACAATCTTTGTTACCATGTAAATAATGATGTTACAGAACACAATGCGTGCGATGGCTATAAAACAAAAGAATGTTTGGGCGCTTGTTTACAAATTGAAAATAAAAAAACATACAACGCCAGAGTTGAACAATTTGTAACAGATTACAACAACAAACACACCAATTATATTTTAGTAGATAAAGGACGTGCTATTGATGAACGTAGTGCTATTTTGGTTGAAGAAAAACAAGTAAAAGGATATTGCTATTTTGATTTAAATCATCAAATAAACAAAGCTAATATTTTAAAAAATATTATTACACCAATCGAAAACTCCGAAGATAATTACAAAATCATTGAGAGTTATTCTCGTAAAAAAGATATCAAAATAATACCTTTTTAAGGGCATCATGAGAAACAAGATAAAATCAAAATATGAAGTTCTGCGGCAGCAAATTTACATCATCATTTATGGAGCAAATACTTTTTGGGGTAAATTATTTGATTTAGCACTTTTAGTTATCATCTTACTAAGCGTAACTCTAATCACTTTAGAGTCTATGCCTAAATTTGATAGCATACATCACGAGTTTTTTGTTGTTGCAGAATGGGTGATTACCATCTTTTTTACACTCGAATATATATTACGAATCATTTGTAACAAACGACCACTAAACTATATTTTTAGTTTTTACGGAATAGTCGATTTACTTTCATTGCTACCAATGTATTTATCGTTCTTTATTCCAACATCTAAAACCTTATTAGTGTTTAGAAGCTTACGTTTGTTACGTTTGTTCGCTATTTTGGACTTAATGCCAATTATTGGGCAACAATATCATTTAAAATTAGCTTTAAAAGCAAGCCGAAATAAAGTACTTGTTTTCGTTTATTTCATCATTGTCCTATCCATAGTTTTAGGAACATTGATGTATATGATTGAAGGGCCTAAAAACGGTTTTACAGATATTCCAACTAGTATTTATTGGTGTATTGTCACCATGACAACCGTAGGTTACGGAGATTTAGCACCAAACACACCGCTTGGTCAAGCTATTGCATCTTTTATTATGATTATGGGATATGGTATTATTGCCGTTCCAACAGGGATTGTAAGCGCCGAATACTCGAACGCTTATAAAAACAATCCTGAATTAGAAGAACATAAAGCCTGTTCAAACTGCACTACTTTTATTTATGACAAAGAAGCAAACTACTGCTACCATTGCGGTGAAAAACTTAACTAATAATGCC
This sequence comes from uncultured Flavobacterium sp., assembly GCA_947631175.1. Lineage (GTDB taxonomy): Bacteria > Bacteroidota > Bacteroidia > Flavobacteriales > Flavobacteriaceae > Flavobacterium. Next base: position 3,318 of record CANRKI010000107.1, on the reverse strand, counting down.
TAAACAAAATTTTTTAATTACCATAGTTGGTCCAACTGCAATAGGAAAAACAACTCTAGCAATTCAGCTTGCAAACTATTACAACTGCGAAATTATTTCGTGCGATAGTCGTCAATTCTTTAAAGAAATGAGTATTGGCACAGCAGTTCCTAGCGAGAACGAATTAAAGCAAGCTAAACACCACTTTATTCAAAATAAATCAATAACAGAAAACTACACCGTTGGAGATTTTGAAATAGAAGCCCTACAACTTTTGGATCAATTATTTCAAAAAAATAACATTCAAATATTAGTTGGCGGCTCTGGACTTTATGTTGATGCCGTATTAAAAGGTTTTGATGAATTTCCTGATGTTGATGTAAGCGTTCGTGAAAACCTTATTGAGGAGTATCAAAATAACGGAATCACTTTCTTACAAAATAAGCTACAAGAACTCGACCCTAAATATTATCAATTCCTTTCAGAAAACAATCCACAAACTCTAGAGAATCCACAACGAATGATGCGCTTTTTAGAAGTTACTATAGGAAGCGGTACGCCCTACTCTAGCTTTTTAGGAAAACGAAAAAACATTCGCAATTTTACACCAATAATTATTGGTTTGGATGCCGACCGAGAAAAAATGTACCAACGCATTAATCTTAGAGTCGATTTAATGTTACAGAATGGTTTACTGGACGAGGTAAAAGCTTTAGAGCCAAGCAGACACCTAAACGCATTACAAACCGTTGGTTATAGAGAACTTTTTGATTATCTCGATCAAAAAAGTACCTTAGACTTTGCCGTAGAAGAAATTAAAAAAAATACACGCCGTTTTGCCAAGCGACAAATCACTTGGTTTAAACGTACAGAAAATACCCAATGGTTTGATTATTTAACGCCTATAAACAACATAACCACTTACATCAATTCTAAAATACAATAATAAATGCCTATTTCAGAAAATTTTAAATCCATTTTTTCCTTAGACTGGGAAATTAACTTTACACAATGTGCCGCAAACGGTAGACTAAAATATACCGATATGAGTAACATTTTTCAGTTAACAGCATCTGCTCACTCTGATTCTGGAGGAATGAGTTTTTTTGAAATGCAACAAAACAATCAAGCCTGGGTTTTAAGTCGTATGCGACTTGAGGTCATTAAAATGCCTAAATGGGGAGATAAAGTAACAGTTGTTACTTGGATTGAAGTTTTAGAAAACGGGCGATCAATTCGTAACATCGAAATGTATTTGGGAGATAAAAAACTTGCTGGAGTATCAAGTCTTTGGGCAGTTTTAGATACTCAACGCAGACGTGGTGCCGAACAATTAGCAATCAATTCAGATCATTTAGAGCGTTTTCCAGAAAAAAAAGCTACTTTAATTGATAACAGTCGTATTAACTACACCAGAGACACTGTTACAATAGCGCAACACACAGTGCGATTATCTGATCTAGATATTGTAAATCATGCCAATAATGTAAAGTATGTGGAGTGGTGTTTGGATGTTTTTGATTATGATATTATAATGAAACAACAAATAAAAGCCTTAAACACAAATTATTTACGCGAACTTAACCTTGGTGATGTAGTAGATATTAAAATGCATAAAAACGAAGTAAACACACTTTTTACCATCGAAAAAAATAAAAAAGTTTGCTTTTGTATGGAAGTTGAAATATAAAATAAAATGCCCGATTACATGTAATCGGGCATTTTTTATAAAGGATTCATTATTTGTTACTTTTAAAAACGTAGGTATAAAACCACATAATTGTAAACGAAGGTATAAAATCGATACCCGGAACAGCCTCTTCAATAAAAGAGATAACAGACGCTACCTTACCTGCTCGAGTTGGATAAAGTTTATTCATCATAAAGGCCGAAAGTGGCGCCCAAACAACATCAATAACTTCTCCTAATCCAGGAATTACATACGAGATATTACCAATTAAATCTAAAATTATACCAACTATCAAATTTCTAAACTTGTTAGGAACTTGAGTATTTGAGGTTATTATTTCAGCTTTATCTGTCATTTTAAAAAAAATTAAAGTTTTATGTATCAATAGTTTTCAAAAACAATGCCATTATTTTAGCTTATCAGTATAAAATTTTTTAACTTTTTCAATTTTAGGAGCAATAACCATGCGGCAATATCCTTGATCAGGATTATTTTCGTAATAATTTTTATGATATTCTTCGGCAACATAGTAAGTTGTTGCGGCAGATATTTTAGTCACAACAGGTTTTGGATAAATTCGCGCTCGGTCTAACCAAACAATAAACCTCTCGGCTTGTTTTTTTTGTAACTCATCCAAATAAAAAATTTCACTACGATATTGCGTTCCCTCATCCGCTCCTTGCCTATTTAAAGTTGTTGGATCATGAGTTGTAAAAAAAACTTCGAGCAACTCGTTATATGTAATTTTATCAGGATCAAAAGTTATTCTTACAGCCTCGGCATGCCCTGTTGTTCCTGAACATACTTGCTCGTAAGTTGGATTTAATACCTGACCACCAATGTAGCCTGGTTCAAGTTTAAGTATCCCATGCAATTGATTATAAACAGCTTCTGTACACCAAAAACAACCGCCTGCAAAAATGGCAGTTTCTGTATTTTTATTTTTCATTGTGTTAGAGTTAATCGCTACATAATTTGTACTTTTTGGAGTACAGTTTATAAATAGCATGAAAATTAATATTACAAATTTACAATACATCGTTTTATTTATGAGGAAATTAAATTACAATTTTAAATACAGATAAAATATTTTTTTAATACACATTTAATATTTTAAAAAGTTGAATAACAACTAAAAACTTTGTTACTTTGTTTTATTATGAAATAAGTTATGATTACAGTTGAAAATATACATAAATATTACGATGATTTTCAGGTTCTAAAAGGCGTTAATTTACATATTACAAAAGGAGAAATTGTATCGATTGTAGGAGCCTCTGGAGCTGGAAAAACAACATTATTGCAAATATTAGGAACTTTAGATACCCCAAAAAAGAATGAAAATTCGAAATTGAGTATTGATGGTACTGATGTTTTAAAATTGTCTGATAAGGAGTTATCCAAGTTTAGAAATCAAAAATTGGGATTTATTTTTCAGTTTCATCAATTGTTACCCGAGTTTACAGCGTTAGAAAATGTTTGTATTCCGGCTTTTATTGGAGGTAAATCGGGAAAAGAGATTGAGGAAAAGGCTAAAAATATTTTAAATAGGTTGGGGTTATCACATCGTTATCATCATAAGCCAGGAGAACTTTCGGGCGGGGAACAACAGCGTGTTGCTGTGGCTAGAGCTTTGATTAATGATCCTG
>CANRKI010000106.1 GCA_947631175.1 uncultured Flavobacterium sp. | reverse complement strand
GCCAAAGAAAATTGGTTGCTAAAAATGCTATTAAAGCTCCAATTAAAGTATCGCTAATTCGGTAAAGTACACTAACATCAGCACCTAATTTTAAAATTCCATACATCAAAACTACATAAAGTGTAATAAAAGTTACGCCAATTTTATAATCAGAACTGGTAAACCAAAAACCCAAAAGCATTGCCATGATTAATAAAATGGACAACATTAAGGTATTGGTTATAAAGTATAAAAGAATAATTCCGATAGCACCACCAATTAAAGTTCCAAGAATGCGTTGGTACATCCTACTTTTGGTTAGCCCGTAACCCGGACGCATAATAACCACGATAGTTAATAAAATCCAATATTCTTTTTTAAGTGTAAAAATATTACCCATGGCTAATCCGGTTAAAATAGCGATTACGAATCGGAATGAAAAGCGAAAGTAACTTGATTTGAAGGTTAAATTATCTAAAAGTGTTTTTAATCGATACGGATTTGGATTTAAAATGTTTTGAAAATCTTGCTGAGAAATAGCTGTGCTCGAAACGCTATTTTTTTCGCTGTAAATGCGTTCTAAGTTTTTAATTGCATGTATTTCGTTATCTAAATAGTCTAAAATATTTTTAAGATACAAATCGTTTTCAAGATTAATTTGATGGTTGCTTTTTAATTGATTTTGAAGTTGTGCATATTTATTTATGAAAATATCTTTTGAAGGAAATTTTTGATTTAATCGAATGCAATCGGATAATTGACTCAATGTATTTCCGAATTCGGTAACTATATCTTGAATTGCTTTTTTAAACTCGGGTACTTTACTCACGTACTCGTAAACCTCTTTGGTTTTAAATGTCGTTGAGACTGCTTGGTTGATAATTTGTTTTAAAAGCGTTGACGCTAAAACAACTTCTCGATTGTTTTTGGAATTGATGATATTGTTTTTATTTTCTTCTAAAAACTGCGTTATTTTTTGGTATGAATCGTTTATTTTAATTTGTAAATCCCATTGCTTTTCTTTTATGGTTTCGATATCTGAATTGTTGCTCCAGAAACTGGCACTTAACCTAAAATAGTCAGAGATATCTGCCATAAAAATGGACATCTGTAAATTGATATACTTTGTTGGTCGAATTAAATAGGATAAAACCGAAACTGATAAATACAAAATCCCACCATAAAACATATGTAATCCGTTTGAAATTGCAGTTGCATCATCAGCAATATGAATAAAAGACAAACACATGCCCATTAACAATGCAAACGATATTTGATTTGCACGTTGTCCGTACAACGATATAAAGGAGCTTAAAAAAACGAAAAGTCCGAAAACAACATAAAAAGCAAATTTGTATGGATACACTAAGGTTAAAATAACACTTAATAAAGGTACAGTTATAGCAGTAAAGCTCAAACCTAAAACTTTATCTTTTAAATTGCTGCTAATATCACTCGTTGAGCAAAAACAAATTCCTAAAATTACCCCCATGGTAAACGAACTACCTAAAGTTTTAAAAAATAAAACATAAGCAAATATGACACTTATAATAATTTTTAAGGCTTTGAAAAAAGCATCATCATTTATTTTATAAAGCATTTTGTGATAATAATTATTTTTTTGTGTTGCCATTCTGTTTCATTTATTAAAAATCTAAAAACACTATTTTATCATTTTTGCATTTTTTAAAATTTGTTCGGATAAGTTAATTAGCCAAGCCAATTGAGTTAACACCAATTGAGATTCGTCTAATTTATTGAGCTGATTACGATCTGTTTGATTTACTGTTTGAATTTGTTTTTCTTGATTGGCTTGCATTTGAATAACATCTTCTGAAGTACAAATATTTGAACTGTCTGCTGGAGCAATCTTTTTATCAAAACAATTTAAACTTAAATCTAAATTATAAATGACTGTATTTATTACACTCGTAAACATCTTAAAACTATCATTATCTTGATGCGCCCGAATAAAGTTTCCCAAACTTGCTACTGCACCAATCAACGATTGATTAATAATTGCAATTTCGTAAAGTTGTGCTCTATTTTGTTGTTTATCTTTTGGTTCTTGAACCATCCGTTGATATGATTGCATTAAGTTTCCGACAGAAATAAAAGCATTTTGCCTTGAATCTTGCAACGCTAATTCGTCTGTGCTTTTTTGCATGTAAATATCTCTGAAGGTATTTATATAATTTTTTGCACTTTGTATGGATATGATTAAGTTTGGTTTTATGGATAAAAACTCCCAGGAAGGCCATAAATAATTGGTTGCCAAAAATGCAATAACAGCACCAAGCATGGTATCTATCACCCGTTGAAAAACATTCAGTTCAACACCTGTTTTTAAAATTCCGAATAAAAGAATCATATACAATGTGTTAAAAACAACTCCTAATTTGTAATTAGAACTTGAAAACCAAGCGCTAAACAACATAGCCAAAGTTGTCAAAACAGCCAAGGTTAAGCTATTTGATGTAAAAAATAAAATACAAATTCCTAATAACCCAGCAATGATAGTACCAACAACTCGCTGGTTCATTCTATTTTTTGTAAGTCCGTAACCGGGTTGCATAATCAAAACGATAGTTGATAAAATCCAATATTCTTGCTTAAATTGGAAAAAACTTCCTATAAATAAAGCAACAAGCATGGCAAGTGTCAATCGAGTTGCATATTTAAAATAGATCGATTTAAATGATAGGTTTTCAAGTAAAGTTTTAAAGCGGTATTGTTTGGGACTGAAATATTTTTGTAAATCTTGTTGATTGACTGAAATATCTGACACAGAAATATTTTCTGAAAAAACACGTTCTAAAGCTCTAATTTTTTTTACTTGATTATCTAAATAATCCAAAATATTATTTAGATAAAGTTGTTTCTCGTTGTCTAAATTTTGAATCTGATTAATTTGATTTTTGATATTACCAAAACTTTGAATTAAATCGTTAGTCGGTTGAAATTTATTTTTAAGTTTTATATTTTCGGACAATTCATTTAAAGTTGTTGCAAAACAATTGGTTATATCTTTTATTTCAGTTTTAATTTTAGATTGATCTCTAGTTTGCGTTTGTATATCTTTATTCTTAAAAGTAGTTGAAAGTGCCAACTCCATAATTTCATTTATGAAAGATGAAGCTAAAATTACTTTTCTGTTATGTGCCGAGTTTATAATCCGTTTTTTATTTTCTTCTAAAAACTGATTGATTAATTGAAACGATTGATTTATCTTAACTTGTAGGACTAATTGTTGTTCTTCGATTGCATCAACATCTGGATTCTCTTCCCAAAGTTTAGAGCGCAAACGCAAATAGTCAGAAATATGTTCAATACAAATAGCTAATTGTAAATCAATATATTTGTTAGGTCGAATCAAATAAAAGATTAAGGAAACTACAAAATAAATGCAACCACCATAAAACATATTTAAGCTATTGAAAAGTGAATTTTCTGTATTTGAAATATCAAGAAAAGACAAACTAATTCCTAACAATAACATAAATGAAAATTGGTTAGCTCGTAATCCGTATATGGAAATCAATGCGCTGATAAAAACTAGTAACGAAAAAATAACATAAAATAAAATTACGTGATTATAAACGTAACTTAATAGTAAAGTAATTATTGGTACAGTTACTGCTGCTAAAGCTAAACCTGAAATTTTATCTTTTAAACTACTACTTATATCAATAGGAGAAGCTAGGGAAAGTCCTAAAATCATTCCTAAAATACGACTATAATTTTCTCCTTTGAAAAAGAAAGCAAAAATAACTACAGCGCAAAAAGTGATTTTTAAACCATTATAAAAATGATCATCATTCACCTTTATGAATAACTTCTTAAATATTGGTATATCCTTTAGCTGCACCTGTTTTTTTTTATGAATCATTTGAAGACATCAATTTTAATAACCAATATCCGATTCACTAAGTTAAAGAATAAAATATATATTTTAACTAAAAAAAAACATATTAAACAATAAAATAACATTTAAACAAATAAAAAAACGTCCCAAATGGAACGCTTCTTATTTATCTTTTTTGATTAAATGCTTAATAACTGTTTCTGCTGAGTGTAATCCAAATAAGGCTGGCATCCAACTGTTGGTTCCGAAAAATGACTTTTTAAAGTTTGAACCATCGGTCATCTTTAAACTTTCTTCATCTGGTTTTTCAGTCGAAAAAACCGTCTTAACCCCAGAGTTTATTCCTTCTTTTCGTAAACGTTTACGAATCACTTTAGCAAGTGGACAAACGTCAGTTTTACTTATATCTTTAACTACAACTTTGCTAGCGAGCATTTTTCCGCCAGCTCCCATATTACTAATTACCTTAATTTTTTTGCGTTTTGCAGCTAATATTAAATGTAATTTTGGAGTAATACTATCGATACAATCTAATACATAATCAAAATCTGTTGTAACGATTTCATGAGCACGTTCGGGAGAGATAAACTCTTCGATTCGAATTAAATTTAACTCGGGATTGATATCCATTAAACGATCACCAACTACTTTAATTTTTGGCATTCCAACAGTAGAATGCAAGGCTGGTAATTGACGGTTGATGTTTGTAATGTCAACAATATCCCCATCAACAATAGTCATATTTCCTACTCCGGCTCGAGCTAAAAATTCGGCAGCGAATGAACCTACTCCTCCTAAACCTACTACTAACACATTCGAATTTTTTAAGGTTTCGATTCCCTCAGTTTTAAATAATAATTCTGCTCTTTCTTGCCAAACAGCCATTCTAATTCATTTTATGATCATGCATTCCCGATCTAAAAATCGGACATTAATCGCGGTTAAAAACTTTTATATAATTTTGTTCAATTATTTTTTCGATATCGGTACCCAGTATCGATTCTGCTTTCGCGTAAACTTGATCAATGGTTTCCTCAATCATATCAGTCTCTAAAAATAAACACTCAGTTGGAATTAGTTTAAAAACATTAGAGAGTTCAGGGTTTCGAAGTAAATACTTTCCAAATGAGAGATAAAAACCATTTTTACACAAACTTTCAGCAATTTGAATATTTTTTGAAAAACCATGAATTATTAACGGAACCGTCAACTTTAATTCATTCTTAATTTCAATCATTTCTTGATGGGCTGAAACGCAATGCAAAATTACAGTTTTTTTATATTTTTCAGCAAGCAAAAGTTGCGCTTTAAAAACAATAATTTGATCAGCCAATGGAGTTTGGATTCGCCTATCTAAACCACACTCTCCCAACGCTTTACAATTCGGATGTCGTAAAGCAGTTTCAATCCGTAACAAATCCTGATTAAAATCCTCAAAATCAATATACCAAGGGTGAATACCAACAGTGAAATGTGGTAACAAAAAATTAACTTCTTTAGGATATTGATTAACCAACTCCACAACATCGTTTCGGTTTGAAAAATGATGGGTATGAATGTTATATTTCATCATTTATATAAGTTACGCCTGCATTAATTTCGACTTCTAAAAAGTTTTCATCAGGAGTGATTGGGCAAGAATAACGAGCTGAATATGCACAATAAGGATTATAAGCTTTATTGAAATCGATAATCATTTTATTCGTTTCTGGAATTTCTACATCTAAATATCGTCCGCCTCCATAAGTTGTCACTCCGCTAGTTAAATCGTAAAAAGGTAAAAACAAGCTTTTTTCATAACCTTTTCGTTTGCTTAAAGCGATATTTTGATATACATTCAATTGAAATTTTTTGCCTTTAATTTGAAAATGAAGTATACCATACTTTTTGTATTCTTGTTTAATTTTCCCAGTTGAGGGCATTAAAAAAGGTTTCTGATTAGGAAGTATTTCCAAGTCAGCTTCAACTAAAAAATCCGAATCTATTTCAAAGAAATTGATTCCTTTAAATTTAACCTGTTCTTCTTCATTTAATGGTGTAGTTTCTGGATTGTTATAAAACGTTACAAGTTCGTTTTGATATTTGTTCGTTTCTAGGGAATTATTCTGAGCATAGCTTAGTAAAGGTAAACAGCATAAAAGCGCTATAAATTTTTTCATTTGACATTTTATTTTAAACAAATTTAGGTATAATAACAGAAAAAATATCTTTATCGTAAATTGATTTATTTAATTTATGTAAAAAAAATGTAACTAAAACCTTACTACAATTAACAATAAACAACAATATTTTAACATTAATTTTTGAAAATTTCATGTATAAAAAACTTCGAAAAAGCAGTAATTTAAAGAGTTACACATTACATAACATTAATTTTACACAAACTTTAAAGTTCGTTTACATTTCGCTAACCTTAAAGTAACAAGTAAATAAGACTTTTGCGCTAGAAAATAATAAGATATGAAAAATTCTTTTTGCTTCTTTTTAATACTTGGTGCACTAGTAAGCTCATGTAGCAAAAAAGATAATGCTATTAAAATGAAAGGTTCTGATACTGAAGTAAACTTAGCTATAAATTTAGCTGAAAAATACACTGAGTTAGATGACAACTTTAGCATTTCGATTTCTGGTGGTGGATCAGGTTTAGGAATCACTTCACTTTTAAATGGTCAGGCTGATATTGCTAATTCTTCAAGACCGCTTTCAGACGATGAAATACAACAGTTTAAAAATAAAAACATTGAATTAAAGACGGTAGTTTTTGCTGAAGATGCCACTGCTTTTGTTGTACATAAAGATTTACCACTTGAAGCAATTGACTTACCTACTTTAGGTAAAATACTAAGTGGTGAGATTACCAATTGGAATGAAATTATTGATTTAGATCTACCTATAAACATTTACGGACGTCAATCGAGCTCAGGTACACATTCTTTTGTAAAAAAGAAGTTAAAAATAGAATTCTCACCTGCCGCAAAAGAAATGACCGGAAATGCACAAATTATTGAAGGAGTAAAAGCTGATAAATCTGGTATTGGTTATGTAGGAGCAGGTTATGTAGCACATGATCCTAATGCGAATACAAAAATTAGAATCGTTAACATCAAAGAAACTATAGATTCTCCGGCATACTCACCTATTGATACAGAAACCATTAACAATAGTTTATATTTTTTTCAACGTCCGCTTTATCAATTTGTTTTAGCAAAGTCTTGGAATAAAGTAAAACCTTTCATTGATTTTGAAGAAAGTAAATTAGGTAAAAAACTAATTGAAGAACATGGTTACTATATAATTGAAAAATAATGAATTATAAATCTCGAATTACCTTAGATATTGTATTCAAAGTAGTCTTTAAAGCTACAGGATATTTAGTTTTAGCTTTATTAGGTGGTATTTTAGCCATGTTGGTTTACAATTCAATTTCATTCTTTTTAGATGTAAAACCTTTAGATTTTATCACTGGAATGGAATGGGCACCAACAGCAAAATCACCTAAATATGGAATGTTACCTTTAATTTTAAGTACGACTTTAGTAACATTTGGAGCTATGTTAATTGCTATACCAATTGGAATTGGGACCGCATCTTACATTGCAATTTATGCAAAACCAAGAGTTAAAAACATTTTAAAACCTACCATTGAAATGTTAGCTGCTATACCGTCAGTTGTGATTGGTTTTTTAGGAATTGTAGTTTTAAGCCCTGGAATTGCAAATTTAGCCGACTTACCCAATGGTTTAAATGCTTTAAATGGTGCTATTTTACTTGCAGTAATGGCTTTACCTACTATTATTACCGTTGCCGAAGATGCCATACACGCCGTACCAAATGCTTATAAAGAAGCTAGTTATGGAGTTGGAGCTACCCGTTGGCAGACGTTACGCAAAGTTATTATACCGGCAGCAGCACCTGGTATTATTACAGCAATAATGTTGGGAGTTGGACGTGCCATTGGAGAAACCATGACAGTTTTAATGGCAACTGGAAATGCTTCATTAATGCCAACCGGTATGTTTGATTCGGTAAAAACCATGACCGCAACTATTGCCATTGAAATGGGTGAAGTACCATACCAAACTACACACTATTATGCGCTTTATGCAATTGCAACCGTTTTATTCTTCATGACTTTATTTGCAAATATTGTTGGAGAGTTTTTTATTAACCGTTTTAGAAAATACCATGCAGTTTAAAACTAATAAATTATCAAGTGTTATCGAATGGGGATCCCTTTTATTGAGTACAGCAATTGTATGCTTTTTTATTGCAGTAATCATTTGGGAAATATTCTCTAAAGGATATAGTGTATTATCCTGGGAGTTTACTACTATGGTTCCAACTGAAGGAATGACATCTGGTGGAATTTTAACTCCAATAATCGGAACGGTTTTATTAACCCTAATTACAGCCGCTTTTGCTATTCCGTTTGGAATATGTTGTGCTATATATTTGAATGAATATGCAGAAAACACATGGGTAACTCGTACGATACGTGCAGCAATTCGAAATTTATCAGGTGTACCGTCTATCATTTATGGTTTATTTGGTTTAGCCCTTTTTGTACAAGCTTTGAGTTTTGGAACCTCACTAATTGCAGCTGGTTTAACTTTAGGATTACTTTCGCTTCCATATATTATTACTACTACAGAAGAAGCTTTAAAACGAATTCCAAACAGTACTAGAGAAGCTGCTTTAGCTGTCGGTGCAACTAAATTTGAAACTATTAAGGATGTAGTGATTCCTTCTGCGATGTCAGGGATATTAACAGGAATTGTTTTAACACTTTCTAGAGCAGCAGGAGAAACCGCTCCAATATTGTTTACTGGAGCCGCGTTTTACATCAACGGCTCTTCGGGGTACGTAAACCAAGAATTTATGGCATTACCTTACCATTTATATATGTTATCAACCCAACATCAATCCATCGATCAAGTAAGACCTATTGCTTACGGAACAGCCTTGGTATTAGTTGTTGTTGTATTCTTATTAAACCTTACCGCTTTTTATATCCGTTATAAATTCAGAAAAGATGAAAACTAAATTATCAGCACAAAATCTAAATATAAGCTTTGGTACGAAACAAGTTTTAAAAAATGTAAACGTATCATTTAATCAAAATGAAATTACAGCATTAATTGGACCATCCGGTTGTGGAAAAAGTACCTTATTACGTAGCTTTAATCGCATGCACGATTTATCACCAGATGCACATATAAACGGAACCATAATGTTAGAAGATTTAAATATTTATTCTAAAAACATACCGGTTACCGAAATAAGAAAACGCATTGGAATGGTTTTCCAAAAGGCCAATCCGTTTCCTAAAAGCATACAAGAAAACATTACTTACG
>CANRKI010000105.1 GCA_947631175.1 uncultured Flavobacterium sp. | reverse complement strand
GTCCGATAGAATATCGAACTCATTTTTATAATAATTAATTTTTTAATCTGTCCAAACTTTTGGGTGCAGTCCAAATTTTAAGAGCTCTTTTTATTTATTGAATAATTACTTTTTCGTTTTTAGTATACATTCCGTTTTTAACTTTTACTAAGTAAATACCTTTAGCTAAGTTATTTAATTTAATATTTTGATTAAAGGTTCCTACTTGATTATCAAAATTATTTTTAAGAATTAAGCGGCCGTTTAAATCAAAAACACCAACCTCAACCTTATCATTTTTAGACTCAAAATTTAAAGTAAACTCCCCATTATTTGGATTTGGATACAATTTAAAGTCAGCAATTTCATTTGTTTTAGTTGACAAAGTGTAAGTTGTCTCGGTTCCGCACAAAGATAATTTTAATTGATTAACTGATACGGATCTATTTGATGCCTTAGCCACTAAAATACTCCAAGTTCCGTTTGCTTGTAATCCGTTCGAAGTAAAAGACTGCATTGGAGCAACTGTACTACTTGTGTTTAAGTTTGTACACGATATAGCACTAGCACTGTTCTGGAAAGTCGCGACTAAATTACTTGGATTAGATGAACAATTTATATTAGAGAAAACGCTGTTCGAATACGTTTCAGTTTCTCCATTATTTTTAAATAAAACTCTAACATCAGTTGCTCGGGTAGCCGTAATGTTTGTAGATAATTTAGTTGAATTAACAACAAAATTGTCTGGAACGTCAATATTAAAAACGTAATAAATAGCCGCTTGATTTAAAACTAAATTATTATAATTTAAAGTATAATCTTTACATACCTCTTGTTGAGATATATTATATCCTATTACAATACGTTTTGATACTGTATAAAAGATATTACCATTCGCTTCAATCAAAATTCTAGCATTTGTAGAAGGTGTATTTGGAATATTAACAACTTCTGTTCCATCGTTTGGTGTACCGGCAGCAATCGTTGTAAAAGTCTCTCCTCCATCTAAAGAAAGTAAAATATTTACCGAACTAACATTAATTCCATTTGCTGTAGTTCCTGCAACATTCCAAGTAATTGTTTGTTGTGAATTTACATCCCAAATTGTGTTATCTGCCACAGGACTTGTAATTCTGAATGGTCCTGTATTTGCAACAGTAACATTTGCGTTTTGAATACGTGTTTGCGCACCTGCTGTATTATTATCTCTAACCGTTACGGCAAAATTTAAAGGACGTGCAACCGAAGGAAGAACTTCCCAAGTAGGTGAAAGATTGCCATCTAAAACAGAACTAAATGCTGGAAAGTAACGTGTTGGTGAAGAACTTGGTCTTACGCTTTTAAAGTTTGGACCAGAAGTCGCTGTAGCCACAGGAGGTTGTGTTGTAATTTCGCGATCCATTTGTTCCCAAACGTACGTTAAAGCATCATTTTGAGCATCAGTTGCATTAGCTGTTAATTTAAATGGTGTTCCGTACGGAATTGTATAACTAGGGATTGTTGAAATTGTTGGCGGAGTATTTGTTATAGCTCGATTTACAGAACAATTTCCTGAACTAGCAACAAACGCACTCATTTGTACAATACTGTAATTATGAAAATGATCATCCGAATACGATTGTACGTTTGGAGCACAAATCCCAGCATAAGCCATTATTGTATTTCCTGATCCTGTTTCGTAAGCCGAAGAAGAAGATCGGTTTCCGTCACATGAATTGTTATACGAGTGAGTTGCACCAAATTGATGACCAATTTCGTGAGATACGTAATCAATATCATACGGATCATTAATTGGACTTGATGAACCCGTAATTCCGCGTGCTTTATTTACTGAACACGGCGAGTAAAGTTGCGCTAAACCACCACCACCAGTAGAGACTGTGTGTCCAATATCATAATTATCAAAAAGAATATAATTATCGATAACCGTCTGTGATTCGTTAATTAATGATCTCGAATTGTTATTAGAGAATTCATCCGATTCAATAAAAATAATTAAATCATTATTAGCAACTAAATTAAAACGAAGCGCCATGTCGCGTTCGTATAATGAGTTCACCCTGTTAACGGTAACTTGCATTGCAGATAAAACAACTTGTTTTTTCTGATCAATATCTAAATTTTGAGCTCCTGCTCTATTGATATGAAAACTTGCATATTCAATAGTACAAGCCATCGCTAATCTATATTCTCTAAAAATTCTAGCACTATTTCTTTGCGTAATTTTTCCAAAGCTAGATTCTAGCATAGGTCCAGCTACCTCAGCGTCTGTAGTATGACAAGTAAATTGTTTTAAATTTTCTAGATCTTTACGATGATAAACAATATATTGTGAAAGATCTTTACTATAAACATCAATATAAATAGTAGAAAAGTCTGGTGAGGTAATAACTGCATTAAAACCTAATTTATTAATTGTAAAATAAATTTTAGTTGCTTTGTTATTTACTTGATGACCAACATAAGATTTAAAGTTTGGAAACTTTTTTGCTAAACCATCTTCAAAATCATTTTGCTCAAAAATCTCAAAATCTAATAAATCTCCGCTTGGGCTTGGAACAGAAATTACAACATTAGATTCGTTATTTACATAGTCTCTAATAGGAGCGTTTTGTAACTTTGCTTTAAAATCGACAAGATTTAAAGCAAAAATTTTAAAAAAGTTAGGATGATTTGTTCGAGACAGAATTTGTTCGGACTTAATTCTGTCTACATCATTTATCACCCAATCCTTATTTTGTGCACTTACTACAAAGTAATTGACAAATAAAAGCATTAGAATGCTAAAGTATTTTTTACGCATATTTAAAAAAAACAGGGTTAGATTGCTAAATTACCAATATATTTCAATTTTACCCAAAAAAATCATATCTTTAAAGTATCAAAAAAAAATAAAATGAAATCAAAATTACTCTATTTAAGCACTTTTCTTCTTGCTTTTTCAACGCTAACAAATGCGCAGCAAAAAGAAAAACAAATAATAAAATGTACCTCGACCGAGCAAGATGCTGCTTTAGCTAAAAAATACAATACAACTCGAGAGCAAATGGTAGAACATTTTGAGAGTTGGTTACATCCTTTAGTCGAAAAAGCAAAAAAGGAAGGAACTAATAAAAGAAGTACACAAAATGTTTTGACAATTCCGGTCGTTTTTCATGTTTTTCACAATGGCGACGCTGTAGGAAGTGGAGAGAACATTGCTGATTTACAGTTACAATCTCAAATTACGGTTTTAAACCAAGATTACAGAAGGATGTTAAACACGCCTGGGCATAATAATCATACTGTTGGAGCAGATGTTGAAATTGAATTTTGCTTAGCAAAAGTAGATCCAAATAACCAATATACTAGTGGTATTGTAAGACATCTTATTTCACAAGATGGTTTAAGTGATTCACTGGGATACATCAAAATATTTAAACATTTATATTGTTAAGTTTTCATCTTCGATATTTAGTGAAACTTTAGGTTACGCACAATTTCCGATCGGGTCAGGATTACCTGGCTTATCTGCAGGAATGAGTCTGAATGATTTAGCAACTACAGACGGTGTAGTTTTAAATTATAAAGCTACAGGATCTAGAGCTATTTATCCACAAGGTACATATTTGACCGATATAGATGGTGGTAGAACTGCAACGCACGAAATCGGTCACTGGTTAGGACTTCGTCATATTTGGGG
The DNA here is from genome assembly GCA_947631175.1 of uncultured Flavobacterium sp. Classification (GTDB taxonomy): domain Bacteria; phylum Bacteroidota; class Bacteroidia; order Flavobacteriales; family Flavobacteriaceae; genus Flavobacterium. The sequence continues at coordinate 5,580 of CANRKI010000105.1, read as the reverse complement.
GGATGCAAACGGATGTAACTCTGGAACAGATTACTGCAACGATACACCAAACCATCAAAGTGCAAATTATGGTTGTTTAACAGGTCGAAATGTTTGCGGCTATGTTGAAATGCCAGAAAATTACATGGATTATTCGGATGATGCTTGTTTTAATCTTTTCACTCAAGATCAAAAAACAAGAATTAGAACTGTTTTACAAAACGATCCAAGAAGAGCTTCACTATTTGTTGGCAATAGATGTACGTATACCTCAACCTCACAAATAGATTTAGGAATTATTGAAAGTAGCATTACAAGTAACAATTGTGGTACAGCTACTGTTAATTTAGGATTGAGAAATTTAGGGACCTCAACAATTACTTCTGCAACAATTACATTTTCTGTAGCTGGTCAAAATACGGTAGCAAACATAAATCAAGCAATTGCACCAAATACCAATTATAATTTAAGTCAAGTTTTAAATTTAAACATTGGAAACAACACTATAAATGCAGTAATTAGTTCAGTAAACGGAAGTACAACTGCCGATCAAAACACGGGGAATAATACTGTTTCGTTTACTAAAAATGTTCAAACTTATCAAACAAATAGTACGGTTTTAAATGTTAGCTTGCGAACCGATAGGTATGCAGAAGAAACAAGTTGGTCGTTTACAGGACCTGGAGTTTCTTTAAATAGTTCTGCTTTATCAAATTCTACATCATACAATTATAACTTCCAAATGGTACAAGATGGATGTTATGTTTTTACAATTAACGATTCTGAAGGAGATGGAATTTGTTGCAGCTATGGATCTGGAAACTTAACAGTTACCTTAGACGGAACGCAAATTTACAATGCAGGTAACTTTGAAGATTCAAAAGTTTTTGAAATCAGAAAAGGGACTTTATCAACAGATGATTTTGCTCTAAATAATTCAATCACTTTGTATCCAAACCCTACAAACAACATTTTAAACATTATGGTAAAAGATAGTAACTTACCAACAGCTTATACTATTTACAACACACTTGGGCAAACTGTAAAACAAAACGCAGTAAACAGCTCGAACGATTTAGCCATAAATGTACAGAATTTAACTACGGGGATTTATTTTATCAAATTAGATAAAAACGGTTCAAGTCAGACCCTACGTTTTATTAAAAACTAAAAAACAAAATACAAACAAAGGCGCAATCGCATAATGCAGATTGCGCCTTTTTTTATATATTTAACACATAATAATTTACTATATAAAAATAGAATTTTGAAAGTTTTCTCATCTATACATTCTTACACCTCAACAAAAAACACCGTAGTTACTTTAGGTACTTTTGATGGCGTTCATGTTGGACATAAATGTATTTTAAATAAAATAATTGAAAGTGCTAAAACTTTACAAGCCGAGAGTTTAGTGCTTACCTTTTTTCCACATCCTCGAATGGTTTTAAAACAAAACGACGATATTAAGTTAATTAATACTATTGAGGAAAAAACGGAACTTCTACAAAATTTAGGGATCGATAATTTAGTTATTCATCCTTTCGACAATACTTTTTCACAGCTTTCGGGAGAAGAATTTGTGAAACAAGTTTTAGTTGATATTTTTAAAGTAACCAAAATTATAATTGGATACGATCACAGATTTGGAAAAGGCGGATCGTGCGACATTAACGATTTGATGCAATTTGGAAAAAAATATGGTTTTGAAGTAGAACAAATTTCGGTTCAAGAGATTAATGAAGTATCTGTTAGTTCAACCAAAGTTCGAAACGCATTAAACAAAGGAGACATAAAACAAGCCAATAGCTTTTTAGGCTACTCCTACTTTCTTTCCGGAAAAGTTGTAAAAGGCAAACAATTAGGGCGAACCATTGGTTTTCCAACAGCAAACATTCAACCAAACGCGAATTATAAACTAATTCCAAAAACGGGAGTTTATGTTGTTTTGGTGGAAATTATGCAAAAAACATATAACGGAATGCTAAACATTGGTTACAATCCAACAGTTGGTGGTACACAACAAACTATTGAAGTTAATATTTTAGATTTTGATCAAGATATTTACGATCAAGATATTCGAGTATTTTTTAAAGATAAGATTAGAGACGAGGTTAAATTTGACTCTTTCAATGATTTAAAAATTCAGTTAGAAAACGATAAAAACGCCACCATTTCTTACTTTAAATCTTAAGAAATTTATGAAAAAGCTTTTCCGATCTATAGACAATGCTCCATTAATTTTATTCCGTATTTTCTTCGGAATTTTATTTGCACTCGAATCCTTTGGCGCCATTACAACAGGTTGGGTAAAAGCTAATTTTATAACACCACAATTTACGTTTTCGCACATCGGTTTCGAGTGGCTGCAACCTTTACCCGGTTACGGTATGTATGCGTATTTTATAGTGATGGGGATTTTCTCAATATTTGTGGCTCTTGGTTATCGTTATCGCTTATCAATCATAATCTTAACTACTTTATGGGCAGGAACTTATTTGATGCAAAAAACATCCTATAATAACCATTATTATTTATTATTACTGGTTGGAATTATGCTTGCATTTTTACCCGCAAACTCATACAAATCTTTAGATGTAAAACAAGGTCGAACGCCACAAAAATTAAGCATGCCTTTTTGGTGTGTATTTGTAATGATTGCCCAAATAGCAATTGTTTACTTTTATGCAACCGTTGCTAAATTTTACCCAGATTGGCTAGATGGAACTTTTATAAAAAACTTACTTGCGAACAGCACTCCGTTCGAGGCGATCAATAATTTTTTCTCCCAAAAATGGTTTTACATGTTTATTACTTACATGGGAATTGTTTTTGATGGCTTAATTGTTCCTGCCTTACTATATAAACGCACACGAAATATAGCTGTTATTGCTTCGCTCGTTTTCCACTTGTTTAATTCTGTAGTTTTACAAATTGGGATTTTCCCGTACTTTGCATTAAGTTATGCGGTATTTTTTTACGAACCAGAAACTATCAGACGTATATTTTTTAAAAATAAACCTAAGTTCGAAAGTATTGAACAAGATTATAGCGGCAAACAAATTTTAAAATACTTTTTCCTTCCATTTTTATGCCTTCAGGTACTATTACCTTTGCGACATTGGTTTATTAAAGGAGATGTTTTGTTTACAGAAGAAGGACACCGTTTAAGTTGGCGCATGATGTTACGATCTAAAAGCGGATACACGAGTTTTAAATTAGTAGATAAAGCTACCAATCAAAAAATTCCGTTTGTAATCACCAATTATATCACGCCAAAACAATACAACTCGTTTGCTACAAAACCAGATATGATTTGGCAATTAGCACAGCGCATAAATAAAATATATAAAGAAAGAGATGGCATTGATGTAGCGGTTTATGCAACAACCTATGTCTCGGTAAACGGAAAACCATCTTTAAAATTAATTGATGATACAGTCGATTTAACACAGGTCGATTGGAATTATTTTGGACACTCGGAATGGGTTTTATTACCCGAGCAATATAAATAAAGCAAAAGAGCATTAGTTTCCTAATGCTCTTTTTTATTTGTAAGTTTTAAGTTCTAAATTCTCTCCATCAAAAACAACGTAAGTAAAGTACGAAATCCAGTCGCCTAGATTGACATATTGGGCTGTTTTTTCGGGATTTATATCCAAAATCATAGGTAAATGTCTGTGTCCAAAAACAAAATAATCATGAAATTGTTCGGTCACTTTTTTCTTTGCATATAAAATAAGCCATTCTTTATCTTCTCCTAAAAAAACAACATCTTCATCTCCAGAGATTAATTTATTTTTTACAGATAAAGTTTGTGCTAATTTCACACCAATATCGGGATGTAACCAACCAAAAAGCCATTTTGAGAATGGATTTGTAAAAACCTTTTTCATTCTTTTATAACCATAATCTCCCGGACCAAGTCCATCGCCATGTGCTATAAAAAAACTTTTATCATTAAATTTAAATATTTGCGAAGTGTGATAAACAGGAATTTGTAATTCTTTTTCAAAGTAATCATTCATCCACAGATCATGATTTCCTACAAAAAAATGAATTTCGATTCCCATGTCTTTAAGTTCTGCCAATTTTCCTAAAACACGAACAAAACCTTTAGGCACCACGGTTTTATATTCAAACCAAAAATCAAACAAATCACCTAATAAAAACAAAACCTGAGCATCGTTTTTAATTTCGTTTAACCAATTCACGAATTTTTGTTCACGCGGAAAACTTAATTCTGGAGTTGGAGCGCCAAAATGTTGATCAGAAGCAAAATATACTTTTTTACCAGGTTGTAATTGCATGTTTTTGTTTTTATAAATTATCGACTGCAAACCATTCTGCAAACGACGATTCGGTTTCTTGTAATCGTAATGAGTGTAATTTAATTCCGTTTGGTAATCTTCCGCCAATTTTAGCAGCAAAATCAATTACCATATTTTCGCTTGTAGGCTGATAGTCTACTAAAATTACATGATGACCACGAGTCATTAACTCATTAGCCAGCTCAATATGTGGTGTGTTTTTATTGAAAACGGTAGCGTGATCAAATAAATCAACTATTTCTTCCTTTACAATTTTTTTTAAATCTCCAAAATCAATTACCATTCCGTACTTTACGTTAGTTGTGTCTGTTATTGGAGTTCCGATTACTGTAACCGATAATTTATAGCTGTGTCCATGCACATTTTTACATTTTCCGTCGTAGCCGTATAACGCATGTCCGGTTTCGAATGTGAACTGTTTTGTTATTCTGATGTTGCTCATCTTCTTTAAATAAAATTCTATGCAAATTTACTAAATATTTATTGGAATTTTTTATTATAAAAAAAGGAGAAAAATTATATTTGCGTCCTAAAATTTATATTTTTTTTATGACAGAAAACTCAGTAAATAGTTACTTTGAGTCAATTATTGACAGTTTAGTCGATAATAAATTTGCAATAGCAGATGATTTCTTTACAAAAGATGAAGTAAACGTATTACGTGAAAATTTAAAAAACAGATACGATTCCCATCAATTTAAAAAATCTGCTATTGGAAATAATGGAGATAAAACCATTGCAGCGGGCATACGAGGAGATTTTATTTCTTGGATTGACGAAAGTGAATTAAACGAGGCTGAGCAAATGTATTTTTTAAAGGTTAATAACTTTATTGAATATTTAAACAGAACGTGCTATTTGGGAATTGTTGACGGGGAGTTTCATTATGCACTTTATCCGGAAAACACATTTTACAAACGCCATCTGGATGTTTTTCAGAACGATAGCCGTAGAACTTTATCTGTTGTTTTTTATTTAAATGATGAAGATTGGAAACAAGAAAATGGTGGAGAACTTGTGATTTACACTCCTAATGTTGGTGAAATGGAACAAGAAATTAGTGTAATACCAAAAGGCGGCAGAATGGTTATTTTTAATAGTCGCGAATTGGAGCACGAGGTAAAACCAGTATCTCGACCACGAAAAAGTATTACAGGTTGGTTTAAAACCAGATAATTAAAAAAAGTAGGCTTTGGACTGGACCCAAAAATTTGGACAGATTAAAAATTAATTAATATAAAAATGAGTTCGAAATTGTATCGGACTCATT
>CANRKI010000104.1 GCA_947631175.1 uncultured Flavobacterium sp. | reverse complement strand
CTGCAGAAGCTACGTTTAACGTATTAGAAGCTATTAGCCCATCAACTATGCCGATGCAACAAGCATTTGAATTAAGCGCACATGCCGGATTGGGTTTAAACTTTGGTAAAAGCAAAGTAACCGACGTGACTGATACTATGGCTAACTTTCAAATAGGTATCCGCCCAGAATACAATGTAACTAACAGAGTAGGTATCTTTTTAGACGGTACGTACATCATGAATTTTAAACAAAACTACGGATTCAACGGTATGGCAATACCAGGTGAAGACGAAACTACAGGTGGTTATGTAATGGGATTGATTGGTGTAACGGTGAAGTTAGGAAACTAATAAAGAATTTGGGTTTGATTGTATGTAGTTGAATCTAAGTTTCTTACGCTTAAAAAAACTTAAATAAATAATAACCATGGAAAGGCAATGGTCCGGGATCGAGTAACGGAGTGTATCGTGAAGGTAATCTTTAAAAAAGACAGCCAATTCACAATATAACCTATTGAAGTGGAGTAATAGGATGTTAATAGATACAATTTAGAAAACTAATGTACATATAAAGATGCAGTTCGAAATTGAAGATTTTATAACTAAACTAAATACTATAAAGTGTAGTGAAAGCATTGAGTTTCGTTTGCGTTTCCAGAAAACGTGGTTGAAATATTTAACGCACAAAGATAAAAAAACCGAAAAAGAATTATTACGTTTGATTTTTGAATATCAAAAATTTAGAGAAATTAAGGAATTAAGATAAAATATTATTAATTGATTAAAAAACACTAAAAAATGAAGCAGACCATCATTATTACCGGGGGAGCAGGATTTATCGGATCACATGTTGTTCGAGAATTTGTAATCAAATATCCCGACTATACCATTGTGAATCTAGATGCCTTAACCTATGCAGGTAATTTAGAAAATCTAAAAGATGTAGACCATTTACCAAACTACCGTTTTGAAAAAGTGGACATCTGTGATGCGGCTGCTGTTTTAAAGGTGTTTCAAAAATACAATCCCACCGGTGTTATTCATTTAGCAGCCGAATCGCATGTAGACCGTTCCATTGCAGACCCATCTGCATTTGTAATGACGAATGTAATTGGTACGGTTAATCTATTAAACGCCGCTCGTGAAATATGGAAAGATGCTTCTACAGGCTCAGCACAAGGTTATGAAGGCAAACGTTTTCACCACGTCTCAACCGATGAGGTTTTTGGAGCTTTGGGAGAAACAGGCTTTTTTACAGAAGATACTAAGTACGATCCGCATTCACCATATTCTGCTTCTAAAGCAGCTTCAGATCATTTTGTACGTGCGTACCACGATACTTATGGATTGCCAATTGTTTTAACAAACTGCTCAAACAATTACGGTCCCAACCATTTTCCAGAGAAATTAATTCCGTTGTGTATTCACAACATCATTAATAACAAACCGCTGCCTATTTATGGCGATGGTAAATATACCCGTGATTGGTTGTTTGTAATCGATCATGCAAAAGCAATTGATTTGGTGTTTCATCAAGGTAAAAACGGTGACTGTTACAATGTTGGTGGTTTTAACGAATGGCAAAACATTGATTTGGTAAAAGAGTTATGCCAACAGATGGATGCAAAATTAGGTCGCGAACCAGGGACATCGGCACAGCTGATTACTTTTGTTAAAGACCGTCCGGGGCACGATTTGCGTTATGCGATTGATGCTAATAAAATCAATAAAGAATTGGGTTGGTACCCTAGCGTAACCTTTGAACAAGGCTTAGCCAAAACAATCGATTGGTTTATGGATAACCAAGAATGGTTGGATCATGTAACAAGTGGCGATTATCAAAAATATTACGAGAAGCAGTATAAATAATGAATATTTGCAAATTAGCGAATTCGCACATTAAAGAAAATAATGAATATCACAGAAACAAAATTAAAAGGCTGTTTTATATTAGAACCACGCAAGTTCGAAGACGAACGTGGTTACTTCTTTGAAAGTTTTAACGAAAAAACATTCAATGATTTAACGGGAACCAACACCCATTTCGTTCAAGATAACCAAAGTTATTCAACAAAAGGAGTAATTCGCGGACTGCATGCACAAGCAGGAGATCATGCACAAGCAAAATTGGTTCGAGTGTTAAAAGGCGAAGTAATCGATGTAGCAGTAGATGCCCGTCCCGATTCACCAACTTTTGGTCAGCATGTAGCAGTACATTTGTCGGCAGAAAACAACCGCCAGTTGTTTGTACCGCGTGGATTTTTACATGGTTTTTCGGTGTTGAGTGAAGAAGCCGTATTTTTCTATAAATGCGATAACTTTTATAACAAAGAATCAGAACAAGGCATTTTATACAACTCACCCGAGTTGAATATCGATTGGGGAATAGATGCAGGAGCAGAAATCGTTTCAGAAAAAGACATCATCTTACCAACGTTCAACGAATTGTTTAAGGTTGAATTGTAGAATTGTTAACTTTTTAAAAGTTAAATTGGATTATTTAGCTGTATTAAAAGTGCCATTGGTTAAATGCCGATAGTTGCCTCAGCGAAGAAAACGTAATCAAATCGGGTAGCTTTGCTACGTTTCGATTTGATAGTTTTTGAGATGTAAGTTAACCGTCGTATAACCGAGGCAAGATCAAAAAAAGAAAGACTTTTGCTTCTTTTAGTCATAAAAGAAGAAGATATATTTAGACAAAGAGAATTTGTTAATTAAGTCAGAATGATATTAAACACGAATTTAGACTTAAAAATTCATCAGGTCTTGTCCCGTAAACGGGATCAACAAATCATCAGTTCAACATATCATCACACATCATGAAAATACTAATCACCGGCCGTCATGGTCAGTTAGGATCCGAATTACACGATTTAAAAGATAAATACCTGCAACACGAAATGGTATTTGTTGACCGTGAGGAAATGGATTTAAGCAATTCGGAACAGATTTTAGAAGTTTTAAATACCGAAAAACCACAGATTATTGTAAGTGCAGGAGCCTACACCGCTGTTGATAAAGCCGAAAGCGATCAGGAATTATGCGATGCCGTAAACCATATTGCCGTAAAAACAATAGGAGCGTGGGCAGCTGAAAATAATACCAAGGTGATTCATATTTCAACCGATTATGTGTTTGATGGTACCAGCGAAATTCCTTTAAAAGAAACCGATACTCCGGATCCAATTAATGTGTACGGTTTAACCAAGTTACATGGTGAACAGGCATTGCGCGCATCAGGTGCAAATCATGTAATCATCCGTACGGCTTGGGTATATTCTACTTACGGAGCCAATTTTGTAAAAACAATGATGCGTTTAATGAGCGAGCGTGAAGAGATAGGCGTAGTAGCCGATCAAGTTGGCACGCCAACCTATGCTCGTGATTTAGCACAATCAATAATGGACATCATCAACGCACCTGAATTTGTGCAAGGGGTTTATCATTACAGCAACGAAGGTAAAATTAGCTGGCACGATTTTGCAGTAGCAATAAAAGAAATCAAAGGTTTTAGCACCAAGGTAAATGCTATTGGCAGCGATGCATTCCCAACCCCGGCAAAACGACCTAATTTTTCGTTGTTAGACAAAACCAAAATAAAAGAAGTGTATCAGGTAAATGTCCCTGATTGGGAAGTGAGTTTGCAAGAAATGCTTAGCAAATTATGATTGAAATAATTAATTCTACAAATAACCAATTCAACGATTAAACATTAAAATATATGAAAGGAATTATCTTAGCAGGAGGGTCAGGTACCCGTTTACATCCATTAACATTAGCAGTGAGCAAACAGTTAATGCCAGTGTATGATAAACCGATGATTTATTACCCATTATCAACGTTAATGTTGGCAGGTATAAAAGAAATCTTAATTATTTCTACCCCACATGATTTACCCCATTTTAAAAAATTATTGGGAGACGGTGCTCAGATAGGTTGCCGTTTTGAATATGCCGAGCAACCCGAACCGAACGGATTGGCACAAGCCTTTGTGATTGGTGAACAATTCATCGGAACTGATAAAGTAGCTTTGGTATTAGGAGATAATATTTTCTATGGTAGTGGAATGAGCAAATTGTTGCAAGACTGTACAAAGGAAGAGGGAGGAGTGGTATTCGCTTATCCTGTACACGATCCTGAGCGTTACGGTGTGGTAGAGTTTGACGAAAATAATCAGGTACTATCAATCGAAGAAAAACCAGCACAGCCAAAATCACATTACGCCGTTCCAGGTTTGTATTTTTACGACAATTCTGTGGTAGAAATTGCAAAAAATATTACGCCATCCGCACGTGGTGAATATGAAATAACCGATGTAAATAAAGAATATTTAAAACAAGGAAATTTACGTGTTGGTGTTTTTGATCGCGGTACGGCTTGGTTAGATACAGGTACGTTTGCATCTTTAATGCAAGCAGGACAGTTCGTGCAAGTTATTGAAGAGCGCCAGGGTATGAAAATTGGTGCCATTGAAGAAGTAGCTTATCGTATGGGCTTCATCACAAAGGAGCAGTTATGTAAAGTAGCTGAACCTTTGAAAAAGAGTGGTTATGGAGAGTATCTTTTAAATATATAATGAAAGTAAAAAGTTTAAAGATAAATTTTTTATTAAATTCTTATAGAATTGCTTCTGCAGCAATAATTGGTATTTTTACGATGCCTTATATAAATAAAACGTTAGGTGCTAGTAATTTAGGAAAGGTAGAATTTATCTATACAATTATTAATTACTTTATACTTTTTTCTGCATTGGGTATACCTATGTATGGTATTCGGGAAATTGCTAAAGTACGTGATAATATTGTTGAAAGAAATAAAAAAGTAATTGAACTGCTGATTATACTCACAATCACCTCTTTTATTTCATACATAATTCTATTTGGTATTTTATACCAGCTTGATTATTTTTTTGATTATAGAGATATTATTTTGCTCATGAGCTTTATGATATTTCTTAATAATCTTGGTGCTGAATGGTATTTTCAAGCGTTGGAAGATCAAATGTATATAACAGTACGATATGTAATTGTTAGGGTTATTACCTTATTATTACTTTTTTTATTAGTAAAAGATTCAAATGATTATCTGTACTATGCGTTTATTTTAGTTTTAACTGTTTGTGGATCTAATTTTTTTAATATTTATTTTATCCTGAGAGGAATAAGATTTAAAACAATTAAAAATTTAAATTTAAAACAGCATTTTAAACCAATATTGACAGTTTTTATTGCTACGTTAGCGGTAAATATATATTTGCAATTAGATTTACTATTAATAGGATTGATATTGGATGATAAATACGTTGGATACTATTCTGTCCCAACTAAATTAATAAGAATTGCAATTTCATTTATAACAATTATTGGTGCTGTTATGCTTCCAAGATTAACAATTATGTTTAAAGATGATTTAATTGCTTATAATAATTTATTAAAAAAAGTCTTTAATATCATTTTAATGTTATCTATTCCCACGTTTTTGTTATTCTTTTTAGGGGCTGAAGCAATAATTAATTTAATGGCAGGAAATGATTTTGAAAATGCTGTTTTAACAACTAAAATATTAGCTCCATTGGGTATTATAGTAGGAATAGCTTATTTTGTAGGATATTTAATTTTGTACACCCAAAATAGAGAAAAAATATACACAATAGCAGTCGGAAGTTCAGCTTTATTTAGTGCTATAGTAAATTATTTTTCAATACAATACTATAAGCATAATGGAGCGGCAATTGTGCATGTTTTTGCAGAGTTTTTAGCAATTGTAATTATGTTAGTTTTTACTAGGAAAGAGTTTTTAAATTTAAAGATTTTAAATTTTAATGTATTAAAAATTATAGTAGCAGGAATCTTAACTTTTGTTATATGTGCAGTTTTTAAATGGAAAGTTGATTTACTAAATGTTGTAAACTTTTATATATTTTTAGCACTAATTTGTTGCACATTTACTATTTTACTTGTTGTATTTAAGGAAAGTACTTTGGTAAGTTTTTTAAATCAGAGTGTATTAAAAAAAATAAAAATTAATGAAATTAAGAAATAAAAGGAATGGAAAGTAAAAAGAAAGCGAAAGTCATAGCATTTTATCTGCCGCAATATCATTTAATTCCTGAGAATAACGAATGGTGGGGAAAAGGATTTACTGAATGGACAAATGTTGCTAAAGCAAAAAAACTTTTTAAGAGTCACTATCAACCTCATATACCTGCTGATCTAGGATTTTATGATTTAAGAGTACCTGAAACAAGAAAAGCACAAGCTGATATGGCAAATGAATTTGGTGTAGAAGGTTTTTGCTATTGGCATTATTGGTTTGGTAATGGAAAAAGGTTATTAGAAAGACCATTTAATGAAGTGTTATATTCCAAAGAACCTAATTTTCCGTTCTGTTTAGCTTGGGCAAATGAAACATGGAAAGGATTTGCACATGGATTAAAAAACAGAAATACCTTAATCGAGCAATTATATGATGGGAAAGAAGATTATATTGCGCATTTTAATGAAGTTTTACCAGCTTTTTTAGATGATAGATATATAAAAATTGATGAAAAACCTATGTTTATGATCTATAAACCTTTACAGCATCCCGACTTACAAATGTTTATGGAACTATGGCATGATTTAGCAAAAAAGAACGGTATGCCAGGTATTTACTTCGTAGGACATACTTCTTTTCCTAATGAGGTTGACATTCTTCTTAGTAAAGGCTTAGACAGTGTTAATGTTAATCGCATATTTTACAAATTTCAAACAAATTTAAGGGCGAGAATAAAAAATAAATTAAGAAAAATAGTATCTGGAATGCCCCAAGTTTTTAATTATGCAGACGTTTATCCTAGTTTTGTAGGCGAAGAATCTAAAAAAGAGAATGTTCATCCTACTATTTGTCCAAATTGGGATCATTCACCACGAAGTGGTAAAGAGGGAGTGGTTTTTCATAATTCAACGCCTGAATTATTTGAAAAAAATATAGAGGCTGCTTTAAAAAATGTAGAGCATAAAACTAATAAAATAATTTTCTTAAAGTCATGGAACGAATGGGCTGAAGGTAATTATATGGAGCCAGATCAAAAATGGGGCTCAAAATATCTAGAAGTTTTAAAGAAAAAAATTTTATAGTATAATAAGACATTGTTAAAATTATTTTAATGAAAAATCAAATCAAAGAGTTGCTGATACCATTTTATTATTTTATTTGGGAGAATTATATTCTGATACGCAATAATTTTTTAAAGAAAACGTACACAAACGCTTATGACATTCCTATTATAATTAATAATAGAAATAGAGTAACTTTTTTAAAACAAATGATTAGTTCATTAGAAAGTAAAGGATATCATAATATATATATAATTGATAATAAATCATCGTACCAACCCCTTCTAGATTATTACAAAAAATCAAAGCATAAGATTTTTTATTTAGATGAAAATGTTGGTTTTTTATCTTTATGGAAAAGTGGAATTTACAAGCAGTTTAAAAATAATTTTTTTGTTTATTCTGATTCTGATGTGGTTCCAACCGAAAATTGCCCACATAATTTCCTACAAATTTTTCTTGATAAAATGTATGAGGATAAAAAAATAATGAAGATTGGATTGAGTCTGAAAATTGATGATTTACCTGATTATTTTAAAAATAAAAAAGAAGTTATAGATTGGGAATCGCAGTATTTTGAAAAACAAGAAGATGGTCTTTATTATAATGCAAATGTTGATACAACATTTGCATTATACAGACCATTTATGAGTGGAGGAGCAAGTAGGTTGAAAATGTTTAGATCAAAAAAGCCTATGGAAGCTTACCATATGCCATGGTATAATGATTCTAGTAATTTAAGTGAAGAAGAACTTTTCTATATTAATAGCGCGAAAACTAGTACGCACTGGACTTCTAAATGATGACCTATTTATATATATATATTTTAATAGCTGTTATAGCTTGGTTTGAAATTAAAGGCCTCCTTCAAACAAGAAGTAAGGCATTTCAATATTTTGTTATATTTATTTTTATATTTATAGCTGGTTTCAGATATGAAACAGGTGTTGATTGGGCTGGTTATACAGATTATTACAACGAAATTAGTTCGTTAGACGAGGCCTTTAAAAAAGATCACTTTAAAAGTATTTTTATAACATTAGATGTTGGTTATGCGTTGTTAAACGCAATTGTTAAAATGTTTAATGGTGGTATACAAACCATTTTTTTTATTGTTTCTCTTGTAAGTAGTATTTTGCTATTAAAAAATTTGAGAAGATATACAGAATATGTTATAACAGGTTTGCTAATTTACTATTCTTTTTATTTTTTTATTTTTGATATGAGTGGTTTAAGACAAGGTCTTGCGATTCAAATTGCCTTCTTTGCTTTTCAGTTCATTGAGCAAAAAAATTTTAAAAAATACTTGCTTTACATACTCATTGCAACCAGCATTCATTGGTCTGCCTTCTTATTAATACTTTTGTATTTCGTGAGTTCAGAAAAAAAAATAAAATTCCATTACATTATATTTGCGGCTTCATTACTTGTTTTTATTTTGAATATTAAATTCATTCAAGCGGTTATTCCAAATTTATCTACTTTTGTAAAAGGAAATGTATTATTAGCTAGTAAATTTGACGTCTATACTAATAACCAAAATTATTCACAGGCAAGAAGTTGGAATCTAATGACAATATTTGTTGTACTTAGGGTCTGTGCTATTTATTTTTTATGTTTAATCAATAAAAATATTAATAATAAAAAATTTAATTTTTTCTTTAATCTTTTTATTATTCAAGTAATTCTATATTTTGGTTTATATGAACTTATAGAAATTTCAGAAAGGTTAAGATTTTATTTTGCAATATCAGAAATTATAATTTTGGTGATGATATTAAAAGAAATTAAAAAATATTTTTATACCGATATTTTGTATTTTTTTATTGTATCAATTACTTTTATAAATGCAATGCCTTATTATTTACATTTTAAAGGTACAATTGCTTACCATCCTTATCAAAATTATATTATTTATAAAGCAATGGGGTATCAAAGTTCAGGTGTATACCGCTTGCAGAAACATTCTGACTTTCACATACAATAATTTAAAATGATCAAATATGAAATGGATTCTTATAATTATTATTTTTAATATCACCAACGCTTGTTCACAACAAAAAGTTTGGAATGCTCAACCCAATATCAAGATAAATTCTAATAAAAAAATAGAATATAAAGATCCTAATACAGAAAAAAAGAATGAAATTTTCCCTGTAATGCTTTATAGTTTTAATAATAACGAAGAATCAAAAAATGAAAATTTTTGGTCTGAAATAAACAATTGGG
>CANRKI010000103.1 GCA_947631175.1 uncultured Flavobacterium sp. | reverse complement strand
TTAGAATTTCAAGTTTAATTCAATAATATAGTGAATCATAATAATTCAAATTATTTTATTCAAACATTAGCAATTATGGTTACCTCTATAATTGCTTTTGTTTTACTTAAGCCCTTTTTACCCAAAAAACTATTTCCAGAGGTAAAAACCGCTTCAAAAAATATAGTAGTAGACAGTTTAATGCTAGAGGCGTTAGCAAATCAAGACAACGATTTGGATACACTTCTAACAACGAGTCCAAAAGTAACTACTATACCTCAGTATCAATTTACAGAGAACGATTATGTTGGTTATCACAATTTAGTTACTTTTTTTGAAAAGTTGAATCAATTAGAATCAACAGGAACAGGAAAAGTTAGAATTGCTTATTTTGGTGATTCGATGACCGATGGTGACATGATTGTGCAAGATGTACGAACTAATTTTCAAGACCGTTTTGGTGGCGAAGGAATTGGTTTTGTAAATATAACCTCAGAATCTTCAGCTTCTAGAAGTTCTGTTAAACATGAGCACTCTAAAAATTGGACTTCAAAATCGTTTGTAAACACAAAAGTAACTCAAGCTCCTTTTGGTATTAGCGGAAATGTTTTTTTTGCTAACGATACCAATGCGACAGAATGGGTTAAATTTGAATCTTCAAAATACAAACATCTAAACGACTTACCAAACCCAACATTATATTACGGGAAAAGTAAAAATCAAAAAGGAAAAGTTGCCTTAATTTCAGGAAAAGATACTTTGTTTAAAAAGTTATCATCTTCTAGATTAATCAACAAATTACAAATCACCAATTCGTACAAAAAACTGAAAATGAATTTTGTAGATGCGGATTCAATTCCATTTTATGGCGTTAGTTTTGAAAACGAAAATGGTGTTTATGTTGATAATTTTTCGAACAGAGGAAATTCGGGCTTACCTTTAATTAATTTAAAAGAAAACGTTTTAAATCAATTTAACCAACATTTAAACTACGATTTAATTGTTTTACAATACGGAACAAATGTTTTAAATTATGGCTCATTAAATTTTTCGTGGTACGAGAAAAAAATGAAACGCGTAATCGAACATTTAAAACAAACAATGCCTAATACTGCAATTGTTGTAATTTCTATTGCTGATAAATCAACCAAGTACGACACCACAATGCAAACCGACTCTGCTGTGGCGCCTTTAGTATATTCACAATTAAAATATGCAAAAGAAGCCGAAGTTGGTTTTGTAAATTTATTTGAGTTGATGGGTGGAGCTGGAACAATGATTAAATGGACGGAAGAAGAACCTGCTAAATCCAATAAAGATTATACCCATTTAAATTTTAGAGGTGCAAAAATTGTGTCCGACTTAATTTTTAAGAAAATTATTAGCGGATACAACCAATTTAAAAGTCAAAAGAAAACAATAAAAAAAGAACCTAATACAAACAAAATATTAGATACTTTACCCAAGCCCAAACCAAAACAACAACCTATAAATTTAACCAATAATGCAAATTAAAGCCCTTTTCTTACTTAGTTTTGCTTTATTAGCGCCTTTTGCTCAAGCACAAGTTCGCGATAGTTTAACTATTGAATTAGATACATTGTCTATTGCCCAAAAGCAATACGAGAACGCTGATTTAATTAATAGTAGCGTTTTAGAAACTGTTTTTAATAAATTAGAACAGATTGAAAAAAACAAACAAGGCAAGGTTCGTATTGTTCATGTTGGCGATTCGCACATACAAGCCGAATTTTTAACAAACTCGGCTCGAAATAATTTACAAGCAAAATTTGGTAACGCAGGTTTAGGTTTTGTTTTTCCACATAAACTGGCACGAACCAATGGTTTATCGGCTGTTCGTTTTCAGTCTAACACCATTTTTAATTCGTATCGAACAATACGCCCTGTTAGTAACGAACCTGTAGGAGTTTCTGGTTTTTCATTATCAACTTCAAACAAAAATTCGGCAATCGAAGTTTTAATAAAGGATCCTAATTATCAAACAAATATTTTAAAAATTATTACACCTGATCATAAACCTAATTTTGAACTGGCTTTTTCTGCAAAAGTGATCAATTTACAAGGTGCTGTTTCTAAAAAAACTACAATTCATAAAATTAAATCAGGAGAAACATTATCACAAATTTCAAGAAAGTATAATGTTTCTGTTCAACAATTAAAAAAGACGAATCAATTAAAAGATGCAAATATTAGAGCAGGAAAAGTACTTAAAATTCCGAATCAAGTAGTTGCCGAAAAGTCAAATTTTGATCGAAGTCAATTTACATTTCAACAATTGTTAAACGAAAAACACAGCTTTAACTTTCAATCTACTGCTGCATTTAATAAATTTTATTTGTTACCTAATCTATCTGAAAACACATATGCTTTAAGTGGTTTGGTACTTGAAAAAATAGACGCTGGTGTAACTTATAGTGGAATTGGAGTAAATGGTGCTCGTTTTTCGGATTACAATAAATACGATCGTTTTTTTAGCGAAATGCAAGCTTTAGAGGCAGATATTGTTGTTGTAAGTTTTGGTACAAACGAATCGTTTGATAAATTACCTGCTGAAGAGTATATGAAGACATTTCTTAAATTTAAAGAAAATCTTACAAAGTATAATCCAAATACAATAATTATTGCAACAACCCCTCCTCCATCCTCATTATACAAAAAATATTTAAATACGTATGCACAAGATTATGCCAATGCTTTGGTAACTTATGCTTTAAGCGAAAAAGATATTGCTGTTTGGAACATGCATTATGTTTTTGGAGGCTTGCATGGTGTTAATGAAAACCTAGCCAATGGTTTAATGGCAAAAGATCGTGTTCACTATTCTAAATCAGGATACGAACAACAAGGAGAATTATTTAGTGATGCTTTTATAAAAGCATACGAAAACTTTATTTTAAATAAGTAGTTTTTTTTTTATGCAAAACTGGTTTGCGCAAAACGTATTACCAGAGCTTGATTTTTTAAAGTTAGAGAATTTAGCTCAATGGTTTATTTATAATCCTGAAGAACCTATGTTGTTTAATACAACACGTTTTTTAGGAATGTTTTTAGTATTTTATACTATTTACATTGCATTACGTAATACCTTTTACCCGCGCTTGGTATACGTTATATGCTTTTCATTATTTTTTTACTACTTATCTAGCGGTTGGTTTTTTTTACTTTTAGCAGGTTCGGCTATTTTTGATTACTTATTAGCAGGCAAAATTTATAATACGGAGTCTAATAAAATACGAAAAATCCTTTTAACACTAAGTATAATTGTCAACCTTGGATTATTAGGGTATTTTAAATACACCAACTTTATTATCGATACCTATAACTTTATGAGTGGTGGGCAAATCGATTTTAAAAAAATTATTTTACCTGTTGGTATTTCGTTCTTTACATTTCAATCTATTAGTTATGTCATCGAGATTTATAGAAAAGAAATACAGCCAACAAAATCATTTATCGATTATCTTTTTTTCATTTCTTTTTTCCCGCAATTAGTTGCCGGACCAATTGTGAGAGCGAAAGATTTTTTACCGCAAATCTATCAAAAATTAAACATCACTAAAGACGATATGGATCGTGGGATGCTTTTAATAATTGGTGGGATAATTAAAAAAGTTATAATCTCTGATTATATTTCGACAAACTTTGTAGATCGCGTTTACGATTTACCAAATGCATACACACCATTCGAAAATTTAATGGCATCCTACGGATACGCTATTCAAATTTATTGTGATTTCTCGGGTTATTCTGACATGGCAATTGGTATTGCGTTATTATTAGGTTTTAAACTACCAACAAACTTTAATACGCCGTACCAATCAAAATCGATCACCGAGTTTTGGCGCCGTTGGCACATCTCATTATCTACTTGGTTAAAAGATTTTTTATACATATCTGTAGGTGGAAATAGAAAAGGAACTTTTGCAGGATTTTTATTTCCAGCTCTGTTTTTTTTAGGTGTTTTAGCTTGGGGTATTTTATCTTTAGATAAATCAATACTTCCCTTATCAATTGCATTAATTTCGATTGGCGTATTTACACTTTCCTTTTTACTATCTAAAAATGTAAACAAAACTATGTTTACCGACGTAAATTTAATGACAACCATGTTACTTGGTGGTTTATGGCATGGCGCAAGTTTACGTTACATTGTTTGGGGAGCTTTACACGGTGGAGCCTTAGCTGTACATAAATTAATATTAGAATATTTTCCGGATAATGGCAAAAAATCACTAACAAAAAGTATTTGGAATGTTGTGGCAATTAGCATCACATTTCATTTTGTTACCTTTTGTTGGATCTTTTTTAGAGCGAAAGATTTTACAACTGCCTTAGATGTAATCGCAAACATTGGTAAACTATCATTCGATTTTAAGCAATGGCTAATAATTGTACAAGGTTATACCAATGTATTTGGCGTGATGTTATTAGGTTTCATTTGGCATTACATTCCAGAAAGCTGGATGTTAAAATTACAAAACATATTTAAAGCTTCTCCGTTAATTATAAAAGCACTAATTTTTGCTTTTATTTATTGGTTGGTATATGCAACAGCTCAAGAAGGACCACAACCTTTTATTTATTTTCAATTTTAATTTGATTTTAAATTTTTAATTCCTAAATTAGTTCTATCAAAATCAAACTAATTATGAAAAAAATTTTTGCAATTGCAGCCGTGTTTGCATTATCTGCTACTACAGTAATGACAGCTCAAGAACCTAAAAAAGAAGAAAAGAAAGAGAAATCTTGTTGCTCTTCTAAAAAAGGAGAAAAATCTTGTAGTAAAGGTGATAAAGAAGTTAAAGCTGATAAAGCTACTTCAGACAAAAAGTAAATTCTATCTTTTTAAATATGAAAAAGTGTTGCCTTAGTTGCAACACTTTTTTTATATATCATTTTTTATTTTATACTATCAATCAATTTATTAAATTTGCATTTCTAAAACTTCGATACACCAAATTATGTTTGATAATTTAAGCGATAAACTTGATAAGGCCTTTCATATATTAAAAGGTCACGGAAAAATTACAGAAGTAAACGTTGCAGATACTTTGAAAGAAGTACGTAGAGCATTATTAGATGCCGACGTAAACTTTAAAATTGCTAAAGATTTTACCTCTCGTGTAAAAGAAAAAGCGATTGGACAAGACGTATTAACTACATTACAACCAGGACAGTTAATGGTTAAAATCGTTAAAGACGAATTAACTGAACTTATGGGTGGTGATGCTGTTGGTGTAAATTTATCAGGTAATCCATCAATTATTTTAATGTCTGGTTTACAAGGTTCTGGTAAAACAACCTTTTCTGGTAAATTAGCTAACTTTTTAAAAACCAAAAAAAATAAAAAAGTATTATTAGTAGCTTGTGATATTTATCGTCCAGCCGCTATTAATCAGTTACATGTTGTAGGTGAACAAATTGGTGTAGAGGTTTACTCGGAACCAGAAAATAAAAACGCAGTTGATATTGCTCAAAATGCAATTAAACATGCAAAAGCAAATGGCTTTAACGTAGTTATTGTCGATACTGCAGGTCGTTTAGCGATAGACGAAGAAATGATGAACGAAATTGCTAACGTTCATAAAGCAATTGAACCACACGAAACGTTATTTGTTGTTGATGCAATGACTGGGCAAGATGCTGTAAATACTGCAAAAGCTTTTAACGATCGTTTAAATTTTGACGGGGTTGTTTTAACTAAATTAGATGGTGATACACGCGGTGGTGCGGCTATTACGATTAAATCGGTAGTTAACAAACCAATTAAATTTATTGGTACCGGAGAGAAAATGGAAGCGATTGACGTTTTCTATCCAAACCGTATGGCCGACCGTATTTTAGGTATGGGAGACGTTGTGTCGTTAGTAGAACGTGCACAAGAACAATACGATGAAGAAGAAGCACGCAAACTTCAGAAAAAAATTGCTAAAAACGAATTTGGTTTTGATGATTTCTTAACACAAATCCAACAAGTTAAAAAAATGGGTAATATGAAGGACCTTGTAGGAATGATTCCGGGTGCTTCTAAAGCCTTAAAAGATGTAGAGATTGAAGATGATGCGTTTAAACACATCGAAGCAATTATCTTCTCTATGACGCCAGACGAACGTAAATCGCCAGCTATTATCGATCCAAAACGTAAAACTCGTATTGCCAAAGGTTCTGGTACAAATATTCAACAAGTAAATCAATTACTTAAGCAGTTCGACCAAATGAGCAAAATGATGAAAATGATGCAAGGATCAGGTGGTAAAAACTTGATGCGCATGATGGGCGGAATGAAAGGAATGATGAAATAATAAAAAGACGCGTGTAAACGCGTCTTTATTTTTTTATAAAACACACAACAAATCAGTAATTTATCTGTAACAACACAACAATTATGCAACTACTAGACGGAAAAAAAGTATCTGAAGACATTAAAAACGAAATCGCAATCGAAGTACAAGCGCTTTTAGATAAAGGCCAAAAAGTACCTCATTTAGCAGCAGTTTTAGTGGGAACAAATGGCGCTAGTTTAACTTATGTAGGTTCTAAAGTAAAAACTTGTCAAAAAATTGGTTTTCAATCTTCATTAATCGAACTTCCTGAAACGATTACCGAGGCGGAATTACTTGTAAAAATTGACGAATTAAATAACAATGATGAAATTGACGGATTCATTGTTCAATTACCTTTACCAAAACACATTAACGAACAAAAAATTTTAATGGCAATCGATCCTGATAAAGATGTAGATGGTTTTCATCCAACAAACTTTGGTCGTATGGCATTAGAGTTAGAAGCTTTTATTCCTGCAACTCCTTTTGGAATTTTACAATTACTAGATCGTAATAAAATTGATACAAAAGGAAAACATGTTGTTGTTATTGGTCGTTCTAACATTGTTGGTCGCCCAATGAGTATTTTGATGTCGCAAAAAGGAATGGCAGGTAATGCAACTGTTACTTTAGCGCATTCACACACTCACAATTTAAACGAGCTTTGCTTACAAGCCGATATCATTATCACAGCACTTGGTGTACCCGAATTTTTAAAAGCAGAAATGGTGAAAGAAGGCGCTGTTATTGTTGATGTTGGCATCACTCGTGTTC
This sequence comes from uncultured Flavobacterium sp., assembly GCA_947631175.1. GTDB lineage: Bacteria > Bacteroidota > Bacteroidia > Flavobacteriales > Flavobacteriaceae > Flavobacterium. The sequence continues at coordinate 2,260 of CANRKI010000103.1, read as the reverse complement.
CAGACGCTACAAATCCAAAAGGATATGTAATTAAAGGAGATGTTGATTTTGAAAATGTAAAACAAAAAGCATCATGGATTACACCGGTTCCTGGAGGAGTTGGCCCAATGACAATCGCTATGTTAATGAAAAATACATTGCAAGCACGTGAACGTAGATCACGTAAATAATATATCTTAATTATTTTGTTTAAAGCGGCTTAGATTTTATATTTAAGTCGCTTTTAAATTTTAATATCATGTATCAAATTATATCACTCAATAAAAAACAGCTGAATATCATCCAACAACTAGCCCATAAAATTTGGCCTATTTGTTATGCTTCAATTTTAAGTACAGAACAAATAAATTATATGCTTAATCAGTTTTATAGTTTAAAAAATCTTGAAAATCTACATCAAAACCATCACAAATTTGTTGTGATTTATGATGGAGATGAAGCCTTGGGTTTCGCATCCTTTCAACACAATTGCAATAATACCAACAAAACAAAACTTCATAAAATATATGTTTTGACACAACAACACCAAAAGGGACTTGGGCAAAAATTAATGGATTATGTTATTTTGAAAGCCAAAAACAAACAAGAAAAAGCAGTTTATTTAAATGTAAATCGAAACAATAGCGCACTTCATTTTTACGAAAAAAATGGATTTAAAATCATCAAATCAGAAGATATTGAAATTGGAAATGGTTATTTGATGGAGGATTTTGTGATGGAGAAAAACTTATAATGCAGAAAAGTAAGAGCTAACCTCCTACTTTTCGCAGATAAACACGTCCTTTCTTATTAAATTAAACTTACCTAAATCTACTTCTATTTTAATAAAATTAGATTAAAGAATCATTATAAAAAGTTTAAGAAAAGATACAAACACGTTTTTCAAAATTTATCAATTCAATAGTATTAATTAACTTAATTGATAAAAGGCTTAGGCAATTTTATTATCTTTGAATAAAACAAATAAAGAAAAAAAATGAACTATATATTATACGACGGATCGGTCAGAGACGCCTTATTACCTTTTACTTTTACTCGCCCTGTTGCTGATATTCGTATCGGTATTTTAACTATTCGCGAAAAGTGGGAACATTATTTAGGTACAACCACAACTACAATTACCGAGGAATATTTATCCGAAAAATACCCGATGGTCGAAATGGAGCAAAATGTTATGATTAACGCTGCTTATACTCCAAACGCAGAATTAGTAGAGTTAATTACTAATTTAGAACCCATGCAAGCCGTTGTACAAGGCGAAGAGATTATCGCTTTTTTTACAGAAAACACACAAGAAGAAGTTGACTTTGATCAATACGAACTAATTGATTTTGAAGGAGAAACTTTAATTGTATCACATAGTTGGGATATTTTTAAAAAGAATGATCAAGCAATTCGTGAAGATTTTGATTTATTGACAGAAGATAGACACTCACAACCTATCCCAAAATCTGTAAATGTGATTGCTCCCGAAAATATTTTTATTGAAGAAGGTGCTAAACTAGAATTTGTAACACTAAACGCTGCCACTGGACCTATTTATATTGGAAAAGATGCAGAAATTATGGAAGGATCAGTAATTCGTGGACCTTTTGCACTAGGTGATCACGCACAGGTTAAATTAGCTACAAAAATTTATGGTGCAACTACCGTTGGACCACATTGTAGAGTAGGCGGAGAAGTGAACAACTCGGTTATGTTTGCCTATTCTAACAAAGGACATGATGGTTTTTTAGGAAATTCCGTTTTAGGAGAATGGTGTAATATTGGAGCTGATAGTAACAACTCTAACCTAAAAAATAACTACGAAAATGTAAAACTTTGGGATTATGAAACAGAACGTTTTGTAAATACTGGATTACAATTTTGTGGTTTAATGATGGGAGATCATTCTAAATGCGGTATTAACACCATGTTTAATACAGGAACGGTAGTTGGAGTTTCGGCTAACATTTTTGGCGCTGGATTCCCTCGAAATTACATTCCAAACTTTACTTGGGGAGGTGCGCAAGGCACACAAGCTTACTTACCTAAAAAAGCTTTTGAAACAGCTAAAATTGTAATGTCACGTCGTGATATCGAATTCTCAGAACAAGATGCAGCAATTTTACAATATGTGTTTGATCAAACAAAAGAATGGCAAGAAAAATAATTCAATCTATGATAAAAAAAGCTCGATTTAAAATGGACTGCACCCAAAAGTTTGGACAGATTAAAAATTAATAATTATAAAAATGAGTTCGATATTCTATCGGACTCA
>CANRKI010000102.1 GCA_947631175.1 uncultured Flavobacterium sp. | reverse complement strand
TTCCTCTCTGAAAAATAAATGTTTTTATTGCTTATTATCCGCACCCAAAAAGTTGCATTTATAAGTTGAACTCAAGTCGTTTAAATCCGAATGCGCATCAAAACAGCTCCAAACTTCTTGATGACAAAAAATATCTTTTGGTTCAAAAATGTAATCTTTTTCGGCAAACTCAAATAAATTAGCCAACGCAACAGGATGAAACAAAATTCCAAACGGATTTACCACATGCTGAAACTGAAACGTTTTAAACTTTTCGGCCATATTTACTGCAAAACACGAACCAACAGTTACAATTTTTGAATCGTAAGTTATAGGGTTTGCTAAATTTTTAATCGGAACTTCGGTACTAAATTTCATTCTTCGATTTCTATTTCAACAGGAAGTAATTCCTCGTTATAAAACGTATTATTTTCTGCAAATTTACTGATATAATTGGTTAAAAATGCACTTAAATTTAAAACGTGAATTTGTGGTTTTACATCTATTATTCCGTTTAGCGCACGTAATTTTTCGTTACTCACAAAATAGGTTAAACCATCTGTTGTGGCAATTCCTTCGGTTTGATAAAAATTAGCTTTCAGAATAATTTTACGTTTGTTGCCGCTAAAAAAAGCATCCTTTTTAAAATCGTAGAACAAATACACAAAAGGCTTTATTTTGTCCGAATAACCTAACAAAACCAATAAATTTTTATCTGCTAAATACGTAGCATCGGTAATTAAGCCTGCAACATCAAATTCTGAAATTTTGTGTGCTAACTTACTTTCTCCTGATTTTAAAATTTTATAAACCGTAGTTTTTTGGCTTGTCCATTCTTTTGTAAACAAGTATAAATAATCGCCTAAACTAATCATAGCTTCGCAATCAAAATCTGTTTTGTTAGTTTTTTTTGGTGTAAAATCACTCTGGTTTTCGTAACTAAAGTTTAAAGTTTTTATATTTTGTAAGTTATCTTTCTGAATTTTGTAAACGGTTAAATTTTGTCTGTTCCCTCTATAATTATTACCAAAATCTCCTACATAAATAAACAAACTATCTTGGGCAATCGCTTCCCAATCTTTGGTTTTTACAAGTGGTATCTTTTTACTGAAATTAATTTTAGATTTTTTAAAAGATAAAATGCTATCGATCGAAAAACCATATAAATTCACGTCTTTATCATCGTTATGTGTCCATAAATAACCATCGTAAGCTAATAACCCCGATGTTTCTTTTGTCATTTCATTTAACTCAAAACTCTTACTAAAACCAACCTTAGCGTTCGCATATTTACAACTTCCATCGTTTTTTGTAGCTAAAGGATTATAATTTTTAGAAAGGGGATCCGTGCAACCTAGAATTTGACTGTAACCAATTCCACTAAAAAAAAACATACAAATAAAAAATACTGTTTTCATAACTATTTGGGCGTTCCCTTCGGTCGGGCTTTTCGCTAAATCTTTTTATTAAAGCTTCGACTTCGTTCAGCTTTTAATAAAAAGGATACCGCTACAATCCCTAACGCAAAACCGCAAAATAAATTCAATTATAAAAGTAATCATTACCAAGCTAAAACTAAATATTTTGTAACTTGCAATATAAAATAAGTTACTTATGAAACATATTGAAAAATTAGCTGCTATTCGTCAGTTAATGGCCCAAAAAAATATAGACGCTTACATTATTCCGTCGTCAGATCCACATATAAGTGAATACCTTCCAGAACATTACCAATGTATTAAATGGACATCTGGTTTTACAGGTTCTGCCGGAACTTTAGTAATCACGCAAAACTTTGCTGGTTTATGGACAGACTCTCGTTATTTTGTTCAGGCAACTGCCCAATTAGCAGGTTCTGGTTTTGAGTTAGTAAAACTAAAAGTACAACACGCACCAGAATATATTACTTGGATTTCTGAGCAATTTCCAAATGGTGGTTCGGTAGCTTTTGATGGTAATTTAGCCTCGTTATTAGTTGCAAATACCGTTAAAAGTATGTTGTTACCTTTAAGCTTTGAGGTTAATGGTCATGCCGATTTATTAGGCCCAATTTGGGAAGGACGTCCAAGTTTACCAATCAATCCAGCTTATTTATTAGGCGAAGATATTACAGGCAAAAATACGGCAACCAAAATTGCTGAGGTTCGTGTCGAGATGAAAAAGCAACGTTGTAATACACATTTAATTTCATCGTTAGATGATTTAGCGTGGTTTTTAAACGTTCGCGGAACCGATGTAAATTGCAATCCGGTGGTTTTAGGTTTTGTTTTAGTAACCGAAACCGATGTTAATTTTTACATTGCCGATGGAAAATTAGGAGCCGAAAGCATTAACGCTTTAAAAGGTTTTGGTGTAACGGTTAAACCTTACGATACGGTTTATGCCGACATTAAAGCGTTGCAAGCAACAGATAAAATTTTAGTAGATCCAAAACGTACATGTTTTGCAATTTACGATTCGATTCCTACAGAAGTTGCGATTACTGAGGCTTTAAATCCGTCTACGTTATTAAAAGCGGTTAAAAACGAAGTGGAGTTAAACCATACACGTCAGGCTATGATTAATGATGGTGTTGCGATGACTAAGTTTTTTAAATGGGTGGAAGAAAATGTTGCTTCGGGCGAATTATCCGAAATTTCGATTGCCGAAAAATTACAAGGTTTTAGAGCTGAACAACCAGGTTTTAAAGACATTTCGTTCGATACAATTGCAGGTTATAAAGATCACGGAGCGTTACCGCACTATAAAGCAGAACCAGATTCTAATTACCAATTAGAACCAAAAGGGTTACTTTTAGTAGATTCTGGAGGGCAATACTTAACGGGAACTACGGATATTACACGTGTGATTTCGTTAGGCGAAATGACGCAAGAAGAAAAAGAAGATTATACGTATGTATTACGCGGAACGATTGATGGTTCGCGTGCTATTTATACCAAAGGAACTCGTGGATATCAAATTGATGCGATTACGCGTCAGCCGTTGTTAGCATCTAAACGTAATTACGGACACGGAACAGGTCACGGCGTTGGTTTCTTTTTAAATGTACACGAAGGACCGCATGTGTTTAACGGAACTGCGACAGACATTCCTATTTTAACAGGAATGATTACTTCTATCGAACCAGGTTTATACCGCGAAGGAAAACACGGAATTCGTATTGAAAACCTTGTTGCAGCTCGTGATTTAGTAAGTAACCAGTTTGGAGATTTCATGGATTTTGAAACATTAACGGTTTGTTATATTGATACCGCTTTAGTGGATAAAACATTGCTTCATACGGAACATATTGATTGGTTAAATAATTACAACCAATGGGTGTACGAATTGGTTTCGCCAAAATTAACAGCTGACGAGGCTGCTTGGTTAAGACAAAAATGTCAAGCTATATAATTTATATATTTTAAATTCCGGAGTTTACTTCGGAATTTTTTTTAGTTTAGTTAGAACTCCCAAAAAGAACTTAGTTATGAAATTTAAAATTATTTTATGTTGCTTTATTTTGGTTTTATTTACATCTTGCTCGACTACAAAATCTGTAGATTTAGATTTTAAAGTAAGATCGAATACAGAAATTGTAAATAAACTTACTGAAAATAAAGTAGATTTTGCTCCACAAGATTTAGCAACATTAAAAGACTTAAAAACTTGGGCAACATACAGTAAATCTAATAAAATAGTAGTTCCGGAGGTTCATTTTTACAATAAAAACGGATTTAAAGTTTCTCAAAAATTTAGTGATTCGCAATGCAGCCAATTACTACGTAATTTTGAAACTATGGAAAACTATCCGGTTAACGAAAACGAAAAAATAACAGACGTCCTTAACGATTTTACGTTTATAAGTGAATCAGAAATTTTAAATGATGTTGATTTTTACATTATAATTAATTGGGCTTTGTTAACCCAAAATAATCACGAAACGGCTTTTAATTGGTATAATTCGGCTAAAAATATAAAAGATAAAAAGGTAAAAGTTGTTTTACTAAATTTAGATTTAAACGAAAGTTGGAATATTACAGAACAACAAAAAGAAATTTTAAAACTTAAATAAAATCGCTTTAAATAAATTAGGAGCTGGTAATTTATTTTTATAATTAATCAAATAGAAAAAACCTAACAGAAAATTTCCTGTTAGGTTTTGGCTAACTCTAAACTCTTAACAAATTTACTCTAAAAATTCACTTTAGATTAATGGTGTCTATTTTTAATAAAATTAAGCAATTAATAGGTATTTGTATTACGTGTTTTTACTTAAAATGTTACGTTTTTTTATTTGATGAGGTATTTATTTATAAAGATTAAATGTTATTTTTTAAATGAATTTATTTGTTCAAAGTGAAATTGAACAACTTGCTCATTATAAATTTATGAGTTAAAATATTAATTTTCTTTCCGTTTTTTTGCGTTAGGGATTGCAGCGGCATCCTTTTATTTTGGGACTGAACTTCGGCTCCGCTCAGTTACTAGTTCGATTCTGTTACGGATTCGGTAACAATTTTTACCTAATTAAAAATAAAAGATATAGCGAAAAGCCCGGCCGGCGGAATTGGTTTATGTAACGCTATGAGTTAACGCCGGCAACGCCCATAAGTTTATTTAAAATTAAATCGAATAGATGCCATAATTTGTGCTGGTCTAATATTGTAATTAGTTTGTGTGGTTTGAATTGTATTTAAAATAACTTGTTGGTATTGTTTGGTGTTAAGAATATTGGTGTAGTCTAAATCAAAATCAATTTTTTTTGCGTTCCATTTGTAACGGTATTTTAAATCTAAAAATTTGTTTGGAAAGCGCTGTTTGTTAAACACACTTTCGGTATACTCTATACTTGATGTCAAACTATGGTTTTTAAATAGGTAGAACTCGACTTTACCTATGTGTGAATTAATATAACTTTTTGTATTGTTAAGTAATTGCTTTCTGTGGTTTTCTCCATAATTTAATTTATACACCCAACCTATCCATTTTAAGGTAGCATTTGATATCTCAATTTCGTAATTGTAATTATACATGGTTACATCACTAAGTATATTGTTTAGTAATATATTGTTGGATGTATTTAGATAACTAAAATTAAGTTTAAGGTTAGTACTTAAATCCGTAAAATATTTACCTAAGGTAATGTTGTTTCTAAATGATTGTGCTTGGTTTTTTTGATTAATAGCCTGAATAATTTGTTGTCCGTTTTGGTTAATTGTGGTTCCAAAAAGTACATTTTTGTTTATTTGTGCTAAGCTAATATTTGCATTTGCAAAGATGTTGTGCAGTGGATTTTTATACTCAGTTCTAAAACTAGTAGCGTAAACTTTATCAGTTTGAATTGTATTAGAAAAAGCAGTAAAATTTAATCCACTAAATACAAAATCTGGCAATAACTGATCTAAAGGAGTATAATTTTGATTGATATTTGCTGATAAATTAAAATTTAATTGCTCAGAATATTTATAATTGGCAGTTATATTTGGTATAAAATCTATATTGTTTTTGTTTAAGTTATTAGTCTGTATTTTATTGGTTAGGTTAATATTATTTACTCTGATAGGGATGTTGAAAGTTATATTTAATCGAGAATAACGGTATTTAAAGCTTGATTCGAAGGTGTTTTGTAAGAAACTATAATTTAAATTATTTGTGTAATACGCATTTTGGTTTTGGTTGCCAAATAAGTTGGTTAAAAGGTTTTTATTATTTAGCATCATTTCGTAACGTGTGGTAATAAACCAACGGTTTGCTGACCAGGATACAGCTAGCGAATTTTGGGTATAAAAATTTTTATTTAAATAGTTTTGAATTAGTTGTGTGTTTTGGTATAAATCTGGATTAGGCAATTCTAAAAAAGTTGTTGGTGTAACTAGGTAAGTTTGTTTATCGTTTGTAAAATCGATAATAGATTTTACGTTAATTAGCTTGTTTTTACTTAAAGGAATAACTGTGCTTAACGAATTTTGAATGCCGTATGTTGGAGATAGTACAGACTGGAAAATAGGATTGTTGTTTAGTAATAAATCACCGCTGTCTTTTTCTTTTTTTACATCTATAGTTGTAATGTTTTTTAAATAATTATTGGCTGTATTGTTAGTTAAACTTAATATGGCTTTTAAATTTTCTGTAAAAGTTACAGATTCATTTATTTTTTGAAATTGTACGTTATTTGTTGGGTTGGCAATATCTTTTACTTGTGTTAATTGCGTTGCATTTCTGTCAAAATCGTTGTTGTAATAAAATAAATTAGTGTTTAAATCGAGGTTTTTACTTATTTTAAAAAGCGAATTTAAAGATGCCAAATGTGTTTTGTTAAAATAGTACCGTGTTTGCGAAATGTTTGGAGTTGCTATTTCGTTAATAAATAATGTATTTGCCGAAGTTGCATTATAATTGTAAGTATCGAATTTGTTAAAACTATAAAACGAACTAAGTTTTGCAGACGTGTTTATGCCAGCATTATTGGTATCGTAATTAGCTAAAAATTGTATTTTTTTTGAAAAAAACATTGGAGTGATACTGCTATTCCATAAAAATGGGCTTGCACCAACGCCAATTTTTGCGCTACCACTTAAACTTATGTTGTTTTTAAGTTTTATATTTATTGCTGGGCTTTCGGAAAACTCTTTTCCTTGTAGCATTTTAATAGGTTGGTGATTTTCGATTACTTCTAATTTACTTACATGCATATTTGGCATAGCTTGTGTAATCGATGTGTATCGACCTTGCATTAAATCCATTCCTTCAACATAAAACTTGTTTATAGCTTGGCCTTGGTATTTAATTTTACCGCTAGATTCTACTTCAATACCGGGAATTTTTTTTAAAACATCTTCTAAAACCCTATCATTTTGGGTCGCAAATTTATTTAAATCAAAACTTATAGTATCCCCACGTTGCGTAATTAAGGTAGGTTTAATTATAATTTCTTCTAAAATAGTTTCTTGAGATTTAAGCGCAATGGTTTGGTTAAATGATTTATTAGGTAATTTAATTGTGAATTTTTCATAGTTCATGGCAGAGATTTCTAAATTAAACTCTGGTAGATTAGAATTTAATTCAAAATAAAATTCACCATTTTCATTTACTTGCATATATGTAATTACTCCATTAGTTTGAATGTTATTAATTGAGACCATAGCAAAATCAATAGTTTTTTTGGTTTCAATATCAATAACTTTTCCTGAAATTTTGATTTGGGCTTTTACATTATATACAGAAACTAATAAGAATAAAATATATAAGTATTTCATTGACATATTTATTTTTTAAAACTTAAATCAATAGGATTTTCAACCTCACCTATTTTTTTATCTAATGGAAATAAACTTGCAAACTGCTCTACATTGGACTGTGTTTCACTCCAAAATGCTCTATACGTTTTGTTGTAATAATTACTAAGAAGTTGATTTTTTTGTTTAATAGTAATAGATTTATAATTAGAAGATTCTATTAAGTAGTTATAATCTATGTTTAATTTTTCACTATTTAAAAACTCAAAGATATATTGGGATTGACTATCCCAAGCCTTAACAACAAAACCTGGTAAAGTATTAAATATATAAGGTCCATTATTAATAGCAATCTCTTTAGTAAATAAAACTGTCCATTCGCGACCATTTATAGTTGCTGTTGCTTTTTGTACCTTAAAATTATTCCAATCAGAAATCTCTGGAGATACAAACCAATTAATAAAATGATTATCTAAAAGATATTGAACTTTAGTTTCCGAAATTTGGTTGTATAATGTAGTAGAACTGTTTGTTTTATAAACTAGAAAATTAAAAGCAATAGGCCTGTATTTAGAATTAATATTGGAAACTTGAGTAAAACGGTCTTGATCAGGGTTTATATTAGATAATGCATACTGTTTTTCGATAAAGTTTTTATCCGCAAAAAAACTACGATTTGGATAAACATCTAAAATACAAGTAGCAGTTTCAGGATTTTGATTATCTAATCTTTTTAAATAAGTTACTTCATAATTGTATCTCATAAATTCTTTTAAATTTTGAGCATAACAAAAGCCGAAAGTATTAATTAGAATTAAAAGCAGAATTTTTTTATACATTTTTAAATTTAAATTTAAAAATTACCTAAATCATAACGACCTAGGTAATTTATAATTAATCAAATAAATTAATTTTCTGATAAAGTAAAATCTTGTTTAACAGTACCATTATTTGAATTAGAATCGCAATAAGAATCAGTAACTGCTTTAATTTCATCAGCAGTTGCACCTTTACCTTTTTCATAGCAATATGCTACACTCATGTTGCATTTATTAGTTACAACAATACAATCTAGCTCTTTTGATTCTTCTTGTTTTAAATCATTACTTGCAAAAGCAAACCCACTAAATAGCATAAAAGCTGCACATAATACTAATTTTTTCATAATAATTTTATTCAGTATTAAACCGATGTTTCCCGTTTTAGTTAATTAATTATCACTAAATTAGGTTGTTTTTTACCGTTAACGTTACGACTTTTTTGTTAAAACGTTACGGTTTTTTATTATTCGTTAAGGTGCTTATTTATAAGGTTTAAATACTTATTTTAGTTTCGTTTTTGTTAACTAAATGCTAATAAAACAAGTTCTGAACGAATATACTTGTTAAAAAATAATTTATTGAATTTTGATATTATAAAATTTTTAGTTAAATTTTTAATTTTCTTTCCGTTTTTTTGCGTTAGGGATTGCAGCGGCATCCTTTTATTTTGGGACTGAACTTAGGCTCCGCTCAGTTACCCGTTCGATTCGGTTACGGATTCGGTTACAATTTTTTCCTAATTCAAAATAAAAGATACAGCGGAAAGCCCGGCCGGCGGAGTTATTTTTTGTAATGGAATAAACTCAATGCCGGCAACGCCAAAGTAATAAATTTTAATATTTTATTTTTTTTTAAATAAATATGTGTTATTTCTAATTATTTTTGATTTAACTAATTAATTATATCATGAAAAAAGTTGTTTATTTTTTAATTTCTTCGAGTTTGTTTATTTCTTGTAAAAAAGAAAATAACGCCGAAGTAACTACTACTACAAAGGATACCCAAGAACTTGTTGATACGGCAGATGTAGCTATAGAAGATCAAATTTTTGACATTAATAGTATCCCAGTTTCTACTGCCGATTTAGGTGATTTTCCGTTTTTTAGCGCACCAAATGATGCGAAATACATTAACAATGTAAAGCCAAAAGATTTTGATTTCATAGTCTTTGCTACTCCAAACGATATTTTTGAGGTCGAAGGGAAAACCTTTAGAGCTTGGATACATAACGAGAATGGTAAAGAGGTTACCTCTAGATATTTATTTAAAAGTTACGATGATGCCATTTTAAAAGCCGGAGGTGTTAAAGTTTTTGAAGGTAATTTAACTGAAGAGCGTTTAAAAAAATACCAAGAATTGGTAACTTATAAAGGT
>CANRKI010000101.1 GCA_947631175.1 uncultured Flavobacterium sp. | reverse complement strand
GTGATTGTAGCTCAGTTGGTTAGAGCGTCGGATTGTGGTTCCGAAGGTCGCGGGTTCGAGACCCGTCTTTCACCCAAGCAAAACCTCTCAAGTTTTTTGAGAGGTTTTTTTATTTTTAAAACATACAATTACAAATGGGTGTTCCGTGGCTTTTAATGGCCACGTCGCGCTTTTCGCTAAATCTTTTATCAACCACTCCGATAAACTCCGTAGTTAATAAAAGGATACCGCTACAATCGCTAACACGCTGCGCAAACTACTAGCTAAATTAAAAGCAACAAAAGTAACCTCGCATAACTAGATTGTTTACAGACAAAAATCAAGTGAAACAGATTTATTGTTATAATAATTTTATCTTTACAAAATAAATAAGCAAAACTAAATCGCAAAAATCAACAAGACTTTGTTGTATAAATGTTGATTTACAACTTTTAAAATTTAATCTTAGTCAAATTTTTATGACAAACTATATCAGTAACCTAAGAAATATTGCAACATTTTCGGTAATTTTTGTACATGCAGCTGCAATATACGTGTTAAATTTTCAGAATATTTCATTAGAATCATGGAGAATTGCCAATTTTCTAGATTCATTCGTGCGATTCTGTGTTCCTGCCTTTTTAATGATTAGTGGTGCTTTACTATTAAATAAAGAAGAAGACATTACTGTCTTTATAAATAAAAGATTGAAAAGAGTACTGATTCCCTTTATCTTTTGGAACATAATCTATTTTATATATAAAAATTATAAGTTAGAATTATCAGCAATCGATTTATTACAAGAATTTGTTTTATCGTTTTTAAGAGGATCTAGCTTTCATTTTTGGTACATTTATTTAATTATTGGACTGTACTTATTTATTCCTATTTTAAGAAAATGGACAATTTCAGCTCCTGAAAAAGAAGTAAGATATTTTTTAATAATTTGGGGAATAACCTTATTTATTAATGAATATACCACGCAGTTTTTTCCAAAGATTGAATTAATGTACTTCAGTAAGTTTTTAGGCTATTTAGTACTAGGGCATTACCTACACAAATTTGTAGATTACAATAAGTTTAAGCTTTTAGGTATTTCACTATTTTCGATTGGGGTTTTAGCTACATTTTTTTTAACCGATTATTTCACGGTTAAAAACGATCAATTTTTCCCTTTCTTTTATGAGTATTTATCGCCAAACATTGTACTGGCATCAATAGGTATTTTCATACTAGTAAAAAACCTTAATATCAAAACAAATAAATATCTTTTAAAATTAGATTCATACAGCTACGGTATATATTTAGTACATATTATTGTTTTAAATGTTATAAAAAAGTTTTTACTAAAAATAGAAATGGATGTATTAACAAGTATATTTTTGTTAAGTATTTTAACCTATTTATTTTCTTTTATAACCATTCATCTTTTAGTAAAAATTAAATACATAAAAAACATAGTAACGTAATTTTAGCTTACATCACAAAAAAAATTAAGCAGCTAGTTGCACCACGCAATTTTAGCTGCTTTTTTAATCTTACAATCAAATAAAATAATTTTGAAAATCTTTTAAACGATAATCCTATCTTTTACAGATGCTATAAATCATGTCTCTTAATATGTAAAATCAAAACATACAACCAATATTTCTGTAAACAAAGGCAAGGACTCAAAAAAAATAAACCCTCATTTAATTTATAAATGAGGGTTTTTATTTAGATCATTATTTTACAATTAATTTTTGAGTAGCTGTTTTATTGTTCGAAGTAATTTTTACTAAATAAACTCCAGACTCAAACGCAATAGGAATTGTAGTTGATTGCTCGATTTTATGTGTCGCAACTTGCTTGCCTAACAAATCATAAAACTGAACAATTCCTCCATTTTCGATTCCTGAAATAGTGATATTTCCAGTGGTAGGATTTGGATACATAACAAAACTTAAAGCTTCAAAATCATTGTTCGATAAATTATTATTCCAAACCTCTCCTACTCTATTTCCCCAAATATAATCTGCTAATGCAGGGAAATCAATAAACGGGTTTCTGTTATACTGCCAAGTTTGAATATAGTTATTTCTATTCATTTCAAAATCATCCGCACGATCCAAAGTATTCCACTCAAGCAATGTAGCTAAATCACCCATTTGGTGGTTATCTCTTACATCGTCTGGATTTCCGTTTACAAGACTTAATAAATTATATCGAACAGCCATATAAAATAAAGAACGTGCTACATCGCCTTTCCAGCTGTTTTGGTTCCCTGCAATTCCGTTATAATCTAAAGGTCCAAAATCTTTATTTCCGCGCGAACTGTTCACATTTCCAGCCTCAGCACGTATATGGTGCGCGTCAGAATGTGCTGCTAAAATATCATCTGCATCGGTTGGTTCCCAAATATCAATTCCATCAAATTCTGTTGATGTTCCATTTTCAAAACTTCCGCGAGATTGCGGAAAAATATGTTCTCTGTTCCAAAATCCCGTAGTAACACTTCCTAATTGATATAAATTTTTTGCACGTGGCGCTTCAGAATATAAAAGCCATACGTCATTACTATTTAAAGGATTTTGATCGGCTTTCTTTAAAATTTCTGTTACATCACCATAAGAGTGTTTGCGAACAACATCTGGATTTGCAATAATATTTTGAAGAGCTAATTTTAATTCGTTACCTGATAATCCATTTAGCGATGCATAATAATCAGAATTATATGTTGGCGACACTTGACCAAATGTTGGATTTAATGGCGTACCAAAATTTGAAACCACAAAATCCATATCTACAACGTTTATGTAGATAAAGTCATTCATACGAATATAACCTTCTGGTAAATTTCCGAATCTTATAAATAAAGTTTCGTCGCCCTCTTCAACTCCATCTTGTAAAATGGTTACATTTTTAGTTGCAGATGTAGTACCAGCTAATATTGTAACATTTAAATCCGCAGTATAGTCTGCAGCTGTAAAAGCATTATTAGTTAAAGAGTAAGTAAAACTCAAATCTGTAGCAGCGGCCTGCTGTGTAGTAAAAGTTATTGGAAAAGTTGTTCCTTCATTTTTATTTTCAGTATCTACTGAGATCGAAACGCCGTTAAAAACCACACCTGTTCCGTCGTTTAAAGCGCCTGGTGTTGGCATTGCAGCAGTATAAGTTCCATCGTTATTACGTTGAATAGAATGTGCTGTTTGTTGTCTAAATTGGTTTTCGTAGGCGTACGTAGTTATGCCTAAGGCTTGCATTAATTCGGTTGGTTGCGATGCTGTATTACCATGACCAATCGCGTGAATTAAGTTGGTTGAACTTGCTGGAGTAAATTGAGGATAATCTGCAATATTACCTTGATATATTGCAACCGCATCTGGTCCGTTTTGTATTGTTGAATTCGGAATGATTAAACTTGGCGTTGGTGATACTGCCTGATTCCCGATTACAACCAAACCATTCGCATCTGTTGTTAATCCAGATAAATCTAACGAATAGTAAATTTTAAGAGCTGTACTTCCGGTTGTATTTCCGTTAAAAAAGGCAAGTACATAACCGTTTAAAGAGGCAAAAGGAGTTTGAGATTTAATCTCAACAAATTCTAATAAATCAGTACTAGGCGAATCAGAATCAATTTCGTTAATAACAAATTGTTGTGCATGAGCTTGAATACCAAAAATAAAAGCTGCTACACAAAGTAATTTTTTAAACATAATGAGGAAATTTATTGAACAGCAAATATATTGTATTAATATGAGCTTAACGTTAATTCACATAATTAAACTTAAAAAACACTTAGCAATATGTTAACATTAAAAAAGCAGCAATTTAAAATTGCTGCTTTTAGGTAATTTATTTTAAGAAAGGATTGTCTGTTTTGTTGTGATCAACCCAAACCAGTTTTGAAGTATCATAACCAGCATTTTTAGCTATCTTTAAAAAATTAGTCTTTACGTTTTCTGGTAGATTGGGAGTGCGAGATAAAATCCATAAATAATCTAGGTTTTTACCAGCAACTAAAGCGTGTTGATAATCGGGATCTAAAGCGATTACGTTGTATCCTGAGTAAAAAGGACCGAAAAAGCTTACTTTTAATTCGGCAATATCTTTATTTCCTCTAAATTTTGCTAGGCCATCTGCTTTTTCCCATTCTAACTTTTTGTAATTATAGCCACTATTTAATACTACAACGTTTCCGTTTTCATCTAAACTATATTGGGCAGTAGTGTTGTTTAAATCTTTTTCGAAACGAAAATCAAAGCGCGCGATTTCGTACCAGGTGCCTAAGTAACGATTTACCTCAAAATTATCGACTGCTTTAGCGTTTTTAGGAATAGATTGGCACGAGTTTAAACTCAAAAAGGCTGCAAGTACAAAAGTAACAGCTAGTAATTTGTTATAAATTTTCATGATTTACAAGATTAAATGTTTAATAACTTTTATAAGTATTGGATATTTAATTTTAACTAATTAATCTCAAAAATATTTTACAGTCATAAATAAAAAAATCCCGACTATTTTCTAGTCGGGATTTTGTTGCGGAGAAAGAGGGATTCGAACCCCCGGACCTGTTACAGTCAACAGTTTTCAAGACTGCCGCATTCGACCACTCTGCCATTTCTCCTGGTCTGCTTTACTTCCGTATTGCGAGTGCAAATATAGACGTTTCATTTGATTGTGCAAATAGTAATTCTTTCTTTTTTCTTGGTGTTTTTTTAAGTATTTGGTTTTTAGTGTTTTTTATTTTATTTTTCTTTTAAAAGTTTTTTTTATTCTATGGTTTTTATGTTCTAGCCCTGGGTGAAACGGCATCCTTTTGTTTAATAAGCGAAGTTTACGTAGCGAAATAAACAAAAGATATAGTGTAACACAGGAATATGGTTTTATTATTGTACTAGGTATAGCTTTACATAAAAAAAACTGATTTAGCATTACACTAAATCAGTTTTTGAATTTTATAGGGAAAAAACTATCGTAAAGTTGCGCCTAATTGCGTTTCTAATTGATGTTGAATTTTACCCATTATTTTTTCGATTTGAGAATCGGTTAAGGTTTTCTCTGCATCTTGAATTGTAAAGCTTACGGCGTACGATTTTTTACCTTCTGGTAACTTTTCACCTTGGTACACGTCGAACAGGTTTACGTTTTTAAGCAATGTTTTTTCGGTTAGTTTTGCAATGTTGTAAATTTGATCAAAACCTACATTGTTATCCACTAAAAGTGCCAAATCACGACGTACTTCTTGTGTTTTAGGTAAATCGGTAACTTTAATTTTTGTTGAGATTACTTTTAAAATGGCATCCCAATTAAAATCGGCGTAGTATACGTTTTGCTTGATATCAAGTGCTTTTACTATAGCTTTTTTTACTAATCCAAAGTTTACCATGGTTTCTTTACCTAAAGTAAGTGCGATACCTTCTGCAAAAACATCGTTTTCTGTTGGTTTAGTTGTTGTTTTCTCGATTCCTAATCGAGAAAGGATTTGTTGTACATAGCCTTTAAAAGTAAAAAAGTCTACTGGTTTTGCTACGTTTAACCAGCTTTCGCTAGTGGTATTTCCGGTTACAACTAAGGATAAGTGTTTATCTTCTGCGTAGTTTGCAAAAAGTGGTCCTCGTTTGTGGTAAGTTTTACCAAATTCGAATAACTTTAGGTCTGAACTACGACGATTTACGTTATAATTTACGGCTTCTAATGCGCTAAATAGCATCGATTGTCTCATCACCGATAAATCAGTACTTAATGGCGTTAACATGGTTACGTTATGCTCTGGATTTAAGTTTTCTGACAATTTTATGTATTCTGGTGATGTTAGCGAGTTTGCCATCATTTCATTAAAACCAGTTCCTACTAAAAGGTCGGCAATGATGTTTTGTACTTTATAATCTTCTGTACGAGCGGCACGTTGCATTGAAGCGTTTGTTTTTTCGCTTACTTCGATATTGTTGTAACCGTATACTCGTAAAATCTCTTCAACCACGTCAACTTCGCGCTCTACATCTACACGGTACGATGGAATGGTAAGTCCTAAACCAGCTTCGGAAACGCTATTAACTTTAATATCTAATGATACTAATATTTTTTTAATGGTTTCTTTAGATATTTCTTGACCGATAATTCGATTTACGTTATTGAAGTTTAATAACACTTGGTGATCCTCGATTTTTTTAGGGTATAAATCCTCGATATCCGAAGTAATTTCACCACCTGCTACTTCTTGAATTAAAAGTGCTGCGCGTTTAAGTGCATATTCTGTAATGGTTGGATCAATTCCTCTCTCGAAACGGAAAGATGAATCTGTGTTTAAACCATGACGTTTAGCTGCCTTACGAATAACTACTGGGTTAAAGTAAGCCGATTCTAAGAAAATCTGTGTTGTGTTTTCGCTTACACCAGAGTTTTTACCTCCAAATACACCTGCTAAACACATTGGTCCGCTTTCGTCACAAATCATTAAATCATCTTCGTGAAGTGTACGTTCAACCTCATCTAAAGTAATAAATTTTGTACCTGCGGGCATTGTTTTTACAATTACTTTTCCGCCTTTAATTTTGGCAGCGTCAAAGGCATGTAAAGGCTGACCCAACTCGTGTAATACGTAGTTAGTAACGTCAACAATATTATTTTTTGGTGTTAAACCAATTGCTTTTAATCTGTTTTGTAACCATATTGGAGATTCTTTAACTTCTACACCTGAGATGGTAACTCCGCAATAACGAGGAGCAAGTTTATGATCTTCAACCTTAACATCCATTTTTAAAGTTCTTTTTTCAACTTTAAATTTAGATACAGAAGGAGTTACTAATTCTTTTACTGAATCGCCTAATTGTAATAATCCCGCGCGTAAATCACGAGCTACACCCCAATGGCTCATTGCATCGGCGCGATTAGGTGTTAATCCAATTTCAAAAACTTCGTCTAATTCAATTTCAAATAAATCGCGAGCTAAAGTTCCAACAACGGTATCTTCTGGTAAAACCATAATACCTGCATGAGAGTTTCCTAAACCTAATTCATCTTCAGCACAGATCATTCCGTTAGATTCTTCGCCACGAATTTTACCTTTTTTAATTTCAAAAGCATTTCCTTCGGCGTCAAATAATTTAGTACCAATAGTTGCTACTAAAACTTTTTGTCCTTGTGCTACATTAGGAGCACCACAAACAATTTGTATTGGAGCTTCTCCGTTGCCTAAATCAACTGTTGTAACGCTTAATTTATCAGCATTAGGGTGTTTTTCACAAGTCATAACGTGTCCTACAACTACACCTTGTAAACCACCTTTTAAGCTTTCATAAGCTTCAATTCCTTCAACTTCTAAACCTAAATCTGTAAGTATTTCACTTACTTCTTCTGAGGTTTTATTTATTTTGATAAATTGTTTTAACCAATTATATGAAATACGCATTGTATATTTTTTTTTCTGGTCACAAAGATAACTTATCTGATTAAATATATCAATCTTTAACTAAGTTTATATCTAAATATTTAAAGCTTTTAATTGAATACTAATTTCATACAATAAATTACTTGCGATTATTTTTATGAATGTTATTGAGAAAAGCCTCCTGAAGAAATCAGAAGGCTTTTTGTTTATATCACGAGCTAGCTTAACTAGTAATACTAAAGTTTGATACTATTTAACTATTTTAATTTTCCTGATTTATGCATCGCGAACATAACAACAATAGGAATAAGCATTAACGCCACCAATTTAATATTATTGATTATAGCCGAAAAATCAAACAAAGCTGTAATTAAAATTCCGCCTATTGCTCCACCAATATGTGCATCGTGGCCAACATTACCTATGTTTTTTTTAATTCCAAAAACCGAAAAAGCCAAATACGCAATGGCAAAAATATACGCCGGAATATCGATTGGAATAAAAAACAAGCGCAAATTCATATCTGGATATAATAAAATTGCACAATAAATTACACCTACTACACCACCCGATGCGCCAATAGCCGTATAATTATAATTGGTTTTATTAAACTCTAACGACAATAACGAACCCATTAAAATACTAGCCAAATAAACCAATACAAACTTTATATCACCAAAAATATAAATAACAATTGGTGCAAACATATACAACGAGTACATATTAAAAGCCAAGTGAGCTAAGTCGCCGTGTAATAAAGCCGAGGTAAAAATGCGTTTTTTATCCCCCGATTTTATTGCTCCAATGTGAAACATATATTTTGTAAAAAAACTTTGGTCATTAAACCCTTTCCAGCTAAATAAACATGTTACTGCTATTAAAACTAGTAATACTCCTTCCATACTTTTTTAAATTTGGGGGTTAAATTAATAAAGGTTTTCCTTAACCAAAAACAAATACAGTATATTTGTAAAAATATTATGTAATGAAATACCTTTTATACCTACTAACCTATTGCATTTTATGGTGCATCTCTATTTTGCCCTTTCCGCTATTATACTTATTATCAGACTTTGTTTATCTAATAGTATATCGAGTTATTGGATACCGTAAAAAAACTGTGCGAAGCAATATAAAACTAGCTTTGCCAGAATATAGCCACGAAGAAGTTTTAAAAATTGAAAAAGCATTTTACAAATACATGTGTGATATGTTTTTAGAAATGATTAAAACCATGACTATATCTAACTACGAAATTCAAAGACGCTACGAAGTTAAAAACATTGAACTTATAAAAAAATACGAACAAAAAAACAAATCTATTATTTTAATGTGTTCCCACTACGCAAGCTGGGAATGGGTTATTACCTTAGGCAGACATCTAAACACAGACGCTTACGGAATATATAAACGTATTGCCAACCCGTACTTTGATAAACTTGTTCGCGACATTCGCTCGCGTTTTAACGGGATATTAGTCGATACCAAAAAAACGGTAACAACCATTCGAAATAACGAGGAAAAAGGCATTCACGCCACATACCTTTTCATTAGCGACCAAACACCACGACCAAAAGCAAATACCTATTGGAAAAAGTTTATGGGAGTTGAGACACCAATTCACACTGGCGCCGAAAAACTAGCTAAAGAACTTGACATGAACGTGCTGTACATAAAGGTTTCGAAAGTTGGCAGAGGATTTTATGAAGCCGAATTTATCGAAATAACAGACGATGCCACAAATACACCAGAACATTACATTACCGATAAATTTTTAAAAATTGTCGAAAATCAAATAAAAGAAGATCCGCGTTATTACCTTTGGACTCACAAACGCTGGAAACATAAAAGAAAGACCGATTAGGTCTTTTTTTTTTTTTATTAAGGCATTGCCTTGCTAACATTTTTCTGAAGGTTAAAAAAAATCCAAAACACGCAAGGCCGGGCTGTACGCGCTCGCTGTAGCTACGTTTCACTTCGCTACGAGCTCAAACAACCGCTTCCATCCCTAATGCAGAACACGCTTTTAAAAACAAACAGAACCTTCTTTCTTCTTTCTTCTTTTCTCTTTTTTCTCAATTCGCGTTAGCGGGTGCAGCATTGTGTGAGCTCCTTTTTAATGTAGTGAAACGAAATTAAAAAGAGCGAGTGCGAAACACGCGACCTGTAAAAAACGACGTTAGGAGTTTTTGTGCGGGAACG
>CANRKI010000100.1 GCA_947631175.1 uncultured Flavobacterium sp. | reverse complement strand
CAAGCTCCAGGTACAAATGTTCAAATGTATTAATCATGATAATAAATATTAGCAATAAAACAATATCTAAATACAAAATTGTTTTAACAAAAAACGAAATAGAAAGAATTATACCAAATATAAAATGGGCAAAAAGCGATGATTATTTATTTGATACAGCTAATGATAGGTTGTCAAAAAATGAGATAAAAGATATCTTAAAGTCAAATCCCATGTATGATTTTTTAATTAATAATGATTGTATTGAAATTGAAAATGCAATTTGTCGAGATTTTACGATTAGTGAGTTTCTAAAACGAAAATCTCTATTTATAAAAAATATGACAGCTCAGATTATGGGAAATCAAATAGCTCCAATTGATAATAGCCCAACCTTTTCATTTGGAACTAGTATCTATGTTTGGAGGTCAGAAATGAGTTTGTATGAAGTAATAACAAACGGACATTCTATAGGTTTTTTTAACTCTCTAACACGAAGTTTAGTTTTTAAAACAATAGATCAATACAATAAGTATTTAGAAGAAATTAATTTTTTAAAATTAAAATTACAAAACTTTATGGAAAAAGATGATAAAGAAAGATATGTTAGGGTAATTACAGTTTATGATAAAAAGACTAAGGAACTTAAGTATAGAATTTTAAATGAAGAGTTTAATTATAATTCATTTGCCTATATAAATATGCAACCTTTTGAAAGTGATGAATTATTTTTAAAGTCCTATCTAATAACTGAAAAATTAGCTAAAGAATATTCAGAATGGTCATATGTTGATGTGGATTTTGATTTTAATAAAAATGAGTATTATTTTGAAACACTTAATGCTGAAACATTTTTCTATTCTGTATCTGAGCTATTTAAGTAGATAACTAAATTTTATAAAGTTTATGTTACGGATTTTTAATTTGTTATAAAAAAAAGAGGCTGTCTCAAAAGGCAGTCTCTTTTAGTATTACATATTTTAAAAAGTTACATTCTAACAATGTTTGCTCCAAGAGCTCGTAAACGCTCGTCGATACGTTCGTAACCACGATCGATTTGGTCAATGTTTTGAATGGTACTAGTTCCTTTTGCTGTTAATGCGGCAATTAATAATGATATTCCGGCACGAATGTCTGGCGAAGTCATTACAGTTGCTTTTAATTGCGAGTTAAAACCATGTCCCATAACTACGGCTCTGTGTGGGTCGCAAAGCATAATTTTTGCGCCCATGTCGATTAATTTATCTACGAAAAACAAACGACTTTCGAACATTTTTTGGTGAATTAAAACATCTCCTTTAGCTTGTGTAGCAACTACTAAAACGATTGAAAGTAAATCGGGAGTAAAACCTGGCCATGGCGCATCGGCAATGGTAAGGATAGAACCATCGATATCTGTTTTTACTTCGTAACCGTTAGTGTGAGCAGGAATGTAAATATCATCACCGCGTTTTTCTAGAGTAATTCCTAGTTTTCTGAATGTATTTGGAATAATTCCTAAGTTATCCCATGATACGTTTTTAATTGTAATTTCGCTTCGTGTCATGGCAGCTAAACCAATCCATGATCCAATTTCAATCATGTCTGGTAAAATAGTGTGTTCGCATCCGTTTAAAGAGTCAACACCTTCTATCGATAATAAGTTTGAACCTATACCCGATATTTTTGCTCCCATAGATACTAACATTTTACATAATTGCTGTAAATATGGTTCGCAAGCTGCATTATAAATTGTCGTTATTCCTTCGGCTAAAACAGCAGCCATAACAATATTTGCTGTTCCGGTAACTGAGGCTTCGTCTAACAACATATAAGCACCTTTTAACTTTCCGTCAGTTTCTACACCATAAAAATGGTCTTCACGGCGGTATCTAAATTTAGCACCTAAGTTTATAAATCCTTCAAAGTGTGTGTCTAATCTGCGACGCCCAATTTTATCACCTCCAGGTTTAGGAATGTATCCTTTTCCAAAACGAGCTAATAAAGGACCTACAATCATGATTGATCCACGCAAAGAGCCACCCTCTTTTTTAAAAGCTTCTGTTTCTAGGTAACCTAAGTTTACCTCATCCGCTTGAAAAGTATAAGAGTTTGCTCCATTTTTTTGAATTTTAACACCTAAATTTCCTAACAATTGTATCAGCTTATTCACATCAATGATATCCGGAATATTATTAATGGTAACCTTTTCAGGTGTTAATAATACCGTGCATAAAACTTGTAAAGCTTCGTTTTTTGCGCCTTGTGGTTGTACATCTCCTTTTAAAGGTACACCACCTTCAATTTTAAATATTCCCATAGAATATAGCTGGATTACTTTTGTTTTTTGTTGTTATTATTTCTAAAAAATGGTTTGTTGGTATTCGAATTGTCACTAGAATTATTTGAAGTTGTATTCGAATTATTGTTGTTAGAATAGTTGTTAAAACGTCTATTCTGATTTTGCTGATTGCTGGTGTTGCTAGAATTGCTGTTATACTGATTTCGATTTCGCGTATAACTTCCGGCTTCGTTATTTTGTTTTTGCAGAACTGAGTTTTGACTAAGTTTAGCGTTTTGTTTGTTATTAACTCGGATTAAATTGTTGGTTGCTAACAACGAATCTTCGAGCTTACGTAAATCTATTTCACCTCCAGAGAGTTCGTACATATGCGCTTCGATAACCGAATCGTCAACCGACTCTTCGTTCCATTTTAAATAACATTTTTTCATATGATTGGCGATCGACATAATAAGTGCATTCTTCATATCACCTGTTTCCCATTTTTTAGCGACATCAATCATATTTAAAATATTGTTTCCGTAAAAACGATATTTAGGTTTACGTTGCGGATAAGCTAATTTTTCGGGATTATATTTTAATAATTCTGGGCGGCGCACAGGGTATGGAGATTCTACATCTAATTTAAAATCAGACATAATAAATAACTGATCCCAAAGTTTATGCTGAAATTCAGGAACATCACGCAAGTGTGTATTAAAACTCCCCATTACGCTAATGATATAACGCGCGGCTTGATTACGCTCATCGCGATCCTCAATTTCCATTGCTTTTTTAATATAATTAGCTATTATACGACCATATTCAGGAATAAATAATTTTTCCTGTTCCGAGTTGTACTGCATTTTTATAGGAGTTTCCCTGTTTTTATACATAAAATTTTTTGTAATTTAATTTATAATGAAATAATGCCATCAATAGCAGAAAGTTCAACATACTTTTCAATAACACTTTGTGAAGAAGGCATCATTACTTTTACAGATACAGAATTAAACTTACCTGTTGCAGAAGCTTTAGTTACTATTTGTGCATTGGTTCCTGCAAAAGAGGTTTTGATTTGTAAAACTTTTTCCTCAGAAACTGGAACTATAAATTTAAACAAATATACCGTTGGGAACTTCGTTGTTGTGTCTAATTCTTCTTTTAATCTTTTATAAAAATCTATTTCTTTTTGATTCATGCTTGAATAATATATAACAAGCAAATATACATTAGTTCTGACACATTTAAAAAATTGAGTGTCATTATTTAACGCTATTTTTTAAGTATTATGTTTTTTTTGAGGATATATATTGCGCAAAAAAATGTAAATTTGCATTTTTATTTCAGAAAAAACGTGGACAATAAAATTATAGTAATCATAGGTGGTCCGGGATCGGGCAAATCAACAATCATAAATTATCTAACCAATAAAGGTTTTTCTTGTTACCCAGAGATATCACGTCAAGTAACTCTTGAAGCGCGAGAAAAAGGCATTGATCAACTATTTTTGGAGCAACCTTTACTTTTTAGTGAATTGCTTTTAAAAGGTCGTATCAATCAATTCAACTCGGCAAAACACGAAGATAGTAAATTTGTTTTTATTGACCGAGGCATTCCAGATGTTGTTGCTTATATGGATTTTATTGGTGATACCTATCCAGAAATTTTTACAAAAGCTTGTGAAGAGCATCGTTACGATCAAATATTTTTACTTCCGCCTTGGGAAGAAATTTATTTAAGTGATAACGAACGTTATGAAACTTATGAACAAGCAGTCGAAATTCATAAACACTTAACTAAAACCTACGAATCGTATGGTTATAATTTAGTGGATGTACCTAAAGATACGGTTCAAAACCGTGTGGATTTTATTTTAAATCATTTAGAAAAATAGTTGTAAATTTACCTTATACAACTTAAAAGTTTATTTTGCAATGTCAGATCCTATTGATGTATTACAAAAATATTGGGGACATGCTGCTTTCAGATTTCCGCAAGAAGACATTATTAAATCTGTATTAGAAGGAAAAGACACCCTAGCATTACTGCCTACAGGTGGTGGTAAATCGGTTTGCTTTCAGGTCCCTGCCTTAATGAAACCAGGTATTTGCATTGTTGTTTCCCCTTTACTTGCTTTAATAAGCGATCAAATTCAAAACTTAGCAAAAAAAAATATAAAAGCCCTCACTATTTCTGGGGGCTTGTCTATTAATGACATTAATGATTTATTAGATAATCTGCATTTTGGGGATTATAAATTTTTATATCTTTCTCCAGAAAAACTTCAAGTAGACTGGATTTTTGAACGCTTAAAAAAACTTCCAATATCATTAATCGCTATTGATGAAGCGCATTGCATTTCGCAATGGGGTTACGATTTTAGGCCAGCCTACACTAGTTTAAAACATCTTAAAGAAAATTTTAGTCAAATACCTATAATTGCTTTAACTGCTTCTGCTACGGATAAAGTTCAGCAGGATATTATTGAACAATTACAGCTAAAGCAAGTAAATGTTATAAAAAAATCATTTACACGAGATAACTTGGCTTATTTTATCATTCCTTTTCAAGACAAACTACACAAAATACAGCAAATTCTTACCAAAAACACGGGATCTTCGATCATATATGTAAACAACAGAAAGGCTTGTATTGAAATTTCGAATCAACTTAATTCTTTACATTATACTGCAACTTATTTTCATGGTGGAATGACAAAGCATGAAAAGCAAAAAAACATGGATTTGTGGATGAACAACGAAGTGCAAACCATTGTTGCTACAAATGCTTTTGGAATGGGGATTGATAAACCCGATGTGCGAACAGTAATTCACTACCATATTCCAGAAAATTTAGAAAACTATTATCAAGAAGCAGGTCGCGCAGGTCGAGATGGGAAAAAAGCATACGCCATTTTAATACACTCACCCTCGGATATCGATAATTCTGAAAATCAATTCTTAAGCAATTTACCCAATAAAGAATTTGTAAAATTAGTATACAAAAAATTAAATCAATTTTTTAGAATTGCTTACGGCGAAGGTCTAAACGAATCGTTTGCTTTTAGTATTGAAACTTTCTGTAAAAAATATGATTTACCAATTTCTAAAACATTTAATACCATTCAGTTTTTAGATAACCAAGGAATTATAAGTTTGAGTAAAGAATTTAGCAACAAAGTAAAAATGATATTTACTTTATCGAGTAAAGAAATCATTAGATATTGTAGCTTAAACCCAAACGATTCGGATATTATCGAAAGTATTTTACGAATATATCCAGGTGTTTTTGAACTGGAAACCGCAATAAAAATTGAACAAATAGCTCAGAAAAATAAGACTTCACCCCAAAAAGTAATTGAGGTTTTAGAGAAGTTAGAAAAAAATGAAGTCGCAAAAATACAGCTCACTCCTACTGATACAAAAATTATTTTTAATCAAGTTCGAGAAGATGATACGGCAATAAATCGAGTTGGCAACTTTATTAAAACTCGAAATCAAGATAAAATAATGCGATTTGAGGCTATAAAACATTTTATAACAGACCAAACAACTTGCAAAAACAAAATTATCACTTTGTATTTTGATGAAAAAACACAAACAAATTGCGGAATTTGCAGCTACTGTATCAACAATAAAGAAGTAATAGATTTAAAAAGCTTAAAAGCAAACACCTATAAAATAATTCAGGAACAAGAAAGTACCGCTCGAGAACTCGAACAGAAATTAAGTACAGATGCCAAACACATTATTCCTGTTTTACAAGAATTATTAGAAGAAGATAAAATTAAACTAAACGATAAAAATAAATACCACATAAATGGAGAAGCTTAAAATTGTATTTATGGGAACTCCCGACTTTGCTGTTGGGATTTTAGACGCTATTTGCAATAGTGAACACCAAGTTGTAGGAGTTGTTACCGTAGCCGATAAACCAGCGGGACGCGGACAAAAAGTAAAATATTCTGCTGTTAAAGAATACGCTTTAAGCAAAAACTTACCTATATTACAACCAACAAATTTAAAATCCGAAGAGTTTTTAACCGAACTAAAAGCCTTAGAGGCAAACCTACATGTAGTTGTAGCCTTTAGAATGCTACCTAAAGTTGTTTGGGATATGCCTAAATATGGTACATTTAACTTACACGCATCTCTTTTACCCGAGTATAGAGGAGCTGCTCCAATAAACTGGGCGATTATAAATGGTGATACAGAAACTGGAGTAACTACATTTTTTATTGATGATAAAATTGATACTGGTGAAATGATTTTAAGTGATAAAATCAGCATCAATGAAAATGAATCAGCCGGAGAACTACATGATAAATTAATGAACTTAGGCGCAAAAACGGTGATTAACACATTAAACCTAATTGCAAATGATACTGTTGTTACTCAAAAACAAGAAGAACATCCAAACATAAAATCAGCTTATAAATTAAATAAAGAAAACTGTAAAATTGATTGGACAAAATCTGGGCAAGAAATTCATAACCTAATTCGCGGATTATCACCTTATCCAGCAGCTTGGTGCTTTTTAAAACTAAATGATGAAGAGTTAAATATTAAGGTTTACGAAGCCCTTTTTGAACCGCAAACACACGATTTTCCTATTGGAAAGGTGATTGCTTCCAAAAAACAAATCAAAATTGCAGTAAAAGATGGCGTTATTGAGCTAGTAAGCCTTCAATTTCCTGCAAAAAAACGTATGAAAAGTTACGAATTATTAAACGGAATCAGCTTTAATGAAGATTCAATAGTATATTAACAGCTAAAAAATAAAAAATATTTTTTTTTGATTGTTTTTTATTTTTTTTCTTGCACAATATTTAAATCCGATTATATTTGTATATGTAAAATTTTGTTAATCAATCTATCTAATAAATTTTATTATGAACAAATCAGAATTAATCGATGCTATTGCTGCTGATGCAGGAATTACGAAAGCTGCTGCTAAATTAGCTTTAGAATCATTTTTAAAAAATGTAGAAAACACTTTACAAAAAGGTGATAAAATTTCGTTAGTAGGTTTTGGATCATGGTCAGTTTCAGAAAGAGCTGAAAGAGAAGGAAGAAACCCACAAACAGGAAACACTATTAAAATTGCTGCTAAAAATGTAGTAAAATTTAAAGCAGGAGCAGAATTAGAAGGTGCTGTAAACCAAGCTAAAGATGCTAAAAAGAAAAAATAACACATTTTCATTCTACATAAAAACCTCTCATTACGAGAGGTTTTTTTGTTTTATACTATAATATATAGAGATTTTTTATTATTTTTATAAGTATAAAGCATTATTTATGACAATAAATAAAATTAGCAAAGGCAATTTATTAATATCTAAACCTAGTTTACATAACGATAATGACACTTTTGATAAAAGCGTTATCCTGATTGCCGATCATAGTATAAAAGGTTCGGTTGGTTTTATATTAAATAAACCCGAGAATTTTACGCTTAGTGATATAATTCCAGAAATCAATTCAAAATTTAAAATATACAACGGCGGTCCTGTTGAGCAGGAAAGTCTTTACTTTTTGCACAATGTGCCCGAATTAGTAAAAAACAGTGTTAAAATATGTGACGGTGTATATTGGGGTGGCGACTTTAGTGTGATAAAAGAATTGCTAAATAATGAAGGGATCACAAAAAATCAGATTCAATTTTTTTTAGGATACACAGGTTGGGGAATCACCCAAATAGAAAGTGAAATTGATGAAGGTGAATGGATTGTTGAGAACACTCAAGGTCATAATGCCTTGTTTCGATTAAATCATCAAAACTTGTGGAAAAATAAGATAGTAGAACATTGTCCAGAATTAGCCATCTGGATCAATGCTCCCAAAGATCCATCGTATAATTAATCTTGTACAATACTCACGTTCAATAACTCTAATAAAGTTAAAGCAACATTTGTTTGATACGTTTTTTTACGATATTTTGTTATAGGCTGTATGCCTTTAATTGTGTTTGTTAAAAAAAGTTCGTCTGCCTTTTGCAATTCAAACGCAGATATGCTTCGTTCCTCAAAAATAAACTCAGTTTGTTTTTGAAGTAATCGAATCAATTCTTTACGTAAAATTCCGTTCACACAACCATCTTGCAAAGGCGGTGTTGTTATCACATTACCTTGAACCATAAATAAATTACTATCTATAGCCTCGGCTACATTTTTATCAGTATTTAATATTAAACAATTATTATAACCATTTTCCTTAGCAAAAATACTAGCGGTTATTTGTACCATTCTGTTGGTACTTTTAATTGTTGATAATAGTTGAGTAGAAATTGCAGCGTCTTTAAACAACTCTACTTCGTAATCAGTGCTTTTTATAGAGAATTTAGCTTCATCTACAGTTGCTATTGATACTAAAAATGATACGTTTTTTTGCAAAGGCAAATAAAATCCTTCACCTTCTCTAAAAACAGTAATTCGAATTCGGTATGCCTCCGATTTTTCAAAGTTTTCAATCAATTTTAAAATATTCATTTCAAAAAACTCCATGGTATATTCCATCGGAATTTCCATACGCAAAATACGCATCGAAGCCATTAATCTAAAATAATGATCTTCTAAAAATAAAATTTTACCATTACTAACTTTTATCGTCTCAAACACAGCATCTCCGTATAAAAATGCTCTGTTATTAGCTATCGAAATATTGAAGTTATCAGCAATTTGCCCGTTATAATTGTACATAAATTTTGTTTTTAAAACAGGCAAATATACTATTAATGTTTATCTAAACCGAGCCTAGCACTTGTTTTAAATCAGATATTTGATTTTCCCAAAGTTGTTTTGCTTCATCTTGGCTATCTTCTTCAGCAAAATCAACAACAAACAAGGATACGTCTTTCGTTAATTCGTGTTCAATAATTTTTAATTCAAAAAAATATTCAGTATCTGTATCATCATCATTTAGCCATCTGAACTTAACTTTTTCTCCAGATTTTTTTGAGGCTAAACGAGCCTTCTCTTCCGAACCATTCCAATTAAAAGTGAAGTATTCTCCTCTAGAATTAACATGATCTGCAAACCACTCTTGTAATCCTGACGAAGTCGAAATATATTGATATAATAACTGCGGAGAAGATGTGATGGGAAATTCTAATTCATACTTTACTTTCTGTTCCATATTATTTAATTTTTGTGAAATATATATATTAATTAAAAATTAAAAAAATTATTTTAAAATATTTTTTTCAAATTTGTCTTGCAATTTAAAAAAACACTCCATATATTTGCACCCGAATTAAGAGAACAAGTTGCTTAATTTAATAATGGCGAGGTAGCTCAGTTGGTTAGAGCGCAGGATTCATAACCCTGAGGTCACGGGTTCAACTCCCGTCTTCGCT
>CANRKI010000099.1 GCA_947631175.1 uncultured Flavobacterium sp. | reverse complement strand
AGCAAAAGAACATAATTTAGAAGCTCCTATTTATGATGATTCTGTTATATTTAAAGGAAAAGTAGTTTCTTCATCCAAATTAATGGAACGTTTGAAATTCAATTTTTCTCATGAAATATAAAAAGCGACTCAAAAATTTTGAGTCGCTTTTTTTATGCATTTACTTTTTGCAACATTGCTTCGATAGTTTTAGCTGCATTCCCCACAAAAATTTCGTTATTAAAAATAATTACTGGGCGCGCTAAAAACGTATAATGTTCTAAAAGATATTTTTTAAAACCCGCTTCGTCTAAATTCGCTTCTTTTAAATTTAGCTGTTTGTATAATTGCGCACGTTTACTAAAAAGCTTTTCATAACTTTTTGTATAACTGTACATCTCATCAATCTGAGATTCGGTTAACGGATTTGATTTAATATCAATTAACTCAAATTGAGACAAATTAGTAATTTGTGCCATAATTTTTTTACAAGTATCGCATGTACTTAAATAATATAATTTATTCATAATCTACGTTTCTTTAACTACAATAATATTAACCGGACATGCTTTTGCTGCATTTATACTAGGTTCTAAAATACTATAATCGTGTGATTTTAAAGTAAAAAATCCTTTAGCATCTACAGATTTTAGTAAAACCGTTTTTCCATCTTTTTTAGACATTTGAAATTGCGCTGGAGCCATTTCTACACAATAATTGCATCCAATACATTTATTACGTTGTAAAGTAACAATTACCATGGCTTAGTCGGCATCAACAATTTTGTACATTTTGTCTGATAAATGAACACGGAACGGAAGTTTAAACGTAGCATCATCGCCTTTTGTTGCTTTTTCTACTTTATTTCCGTTTGCAAAAAGTTCGTCAATAACCAATTCTTGCGCTCCGGTACTTGGACCAGTAATTAAAATTTTATCACCTACTTTAATATCGTAAGCTTCTACTTTAAATTCACCAATAGATGCTTTCTGGAAATAATGCATCGCTTTACCCACGTACACCTTTTTTTGTGTAGCGACAGATCCTGGAACATCGCTCCATTCGCCCATTTTTTGCCCTAAATAATAACCGCTCCAAAAATCACGATTATAAACCGTACGCAAATCGGTCATCCATTCGGCAACTTTTTCTGTTGTAAAATTACCTTCGTAATACGCATCAATTGCTGCGCGATACGTACGTGTAACAACTGCAACATAATCAGCACCTTTACCGCGCCCTTCTAATTTAAGCACTTTAATTCCTGAATCAATTACCTGATCTAAAAAATCTAAAGTACATAAATCTTTAGGTGACATCATGTATTCGTTATCGATTTCGATTTCAAAACCAGATTCTTGATCGATAACCGTATATTTTTTACGGCAGTTTTGTTTACAAGCACCACGATTTGCAGATGAATTGTGAGAGTGTAAACTTAAATAGCATTTACCAGATACTGCCATACATAAAGCTCCGTGTCCAAAAATTTCGATTTCGACTAAATTTCCAGATGGTCCTTTTACTTGTTCTTTCTCGATAGCTTCGGTAATTTTAGCTACTTGGCGCAAACTTAACTCGCGCGATAAAACAATAGTATCTGCAAATAAGCTATAAAACTTAACCGTTTCTATGTTTGTGACATTTAACTGGGTTGAAATATGAACTTCTAAACCAATAGCTCTTGCCGAAGCAATTACCGCTTGATCTGATGCGATAACAGCGGTTAAATTAGCATCTTTAGCTTTTTGCAATAAGGTTTTTACAACCGATAAATCGTGATCGTAAACAATGGTATTTAATGTTAAATAGGTTCTAACATTTTTAGGTTTACAACGGTTTGCAATTTCTGGCAAATCGTCAATTGTAAAATTCATTGTTGCGCGTGCACGCATATTAAGTTGTTCCACTCCAAAGTATACAGAGTCAGCCCCATTATCAATTGCCGCTTGCAATGCTTCAAAATTACCAGCTGGCGCCATTAGTTCAATTCTACCGGTTGTTGTCATTTTAATTAGTTGTTTTTAGTAACTACAAATAATTTATCAGATAAACGAATGCGGAACGGAACCACAAAAGTTACCTTATCTCCTACTACGGCAGTTTGCACGATTTGCCCGTTTACTTTCATATCAGTAATTGTAAAACGCTCCTCACCTGTTGTTGGACCTTGAATTAAAACATCGTCGCCAATGTTTAATTCTTTATTTTCAATGATAAATTGAGCGACACTCGCTTTTGTAAAATAATGTTCACCTTGAGCTACATACACTTTACGCTCAGCTTTTTTCTTTCTAATCTCGGTTACTTTGGCAACTTTAACGGGTTGAATTTCTTCAAAAACATTACGTTCTTTTTTAAACTTCAACGCATCCGATTTTCCTTTCTTGAAAATTAAATTTCCTTTTTGAATTCCTTTACGAATTTGCTTTTGTTCCTCGATTGGTAATTGAATAATATCCACACACTCGTCCGAACAACATCCGTGCATTTTTTCATGACACTCATCACATTGAATAAATAACAAGTGACAACCCTCGTTCGCACAGTTTACGTGTGTATCACAAGGTTTACCACATTGGTGGCAATTTGCAATAATATCATCTGTAATTCTTTCTCCTAAACGGTGATCGAAAACAAAGTTTTTACCAATAAATTTACTTTCTAAACCTTCGGCTTTAACTTGGCGTGTATATTCAATAATACCACCTTCTAGCTGATAAACATTTTTAAAACCTTGATGCTTAAAGTATGCACTCGCTTTTTCACAACGAATACCACCTGTACAATACATTACTAACTTTTTATCTTCTTTATGTTTTTGCAGTTGCTCGTTAATAATAGGTAACGATTCTCTAAACGTATCCACATCTGGTGTTATAGCGCCTGTAAAATGGCCTACTTCACTTTCGTAATGGTTTCTAAAATCAACCAAAACAACATCCGGATCGTTTAATAATTCATTAAAGTCTTTTGCTCCTAAGTGAATACCTTTATTAGTAACATCAAAAGTTGCATCATCTAAACCGTCGGCAACAATTTTATGACGTACTTTAACCGTAAGTTTTAAAAACGATAAATCATCTTGTTCAACCGCTACATTTAAACGGATTCCTTTCATAAAATCGTAAGCTTCTAAAGTTTCTCTAAAAGCTTCAAAATTTTCTGCAGGAACACTCATTTGTGCATTAATACCTTCGTGCGCTACGTATGTACGTCCTAAAGCATCTAAATTTGACCAAGCTAAAAATAAATCGTCGCGGAATTTTTGGGGATCTTGAATATTCGCGTAAGCGTAAAAAGATAAAGTAATTCTGTTTTGCCCAGCCTCTTCAATTAACTGCGCGCGCTCTTCAGCGCTTAAAGTGTTATACAGTTGCATGCTATATACTTTTAAGTGTGATAATTTTGAATAAATAAAAAACCGAACTCTAATTGGAAGAATTCGGTTGCAAAGTTACTATTTATTCGTTTAAATAAAAACGACAAAAGTCATGTTATTCCACATCTGGGCGTTCCGCGCCTTTTCGTGGGCGCGGCGGGCTTTACGCACTCGCTCTTTTTAATTTCGTTTCACTACATTAAAAAGGAGCTCAAACAAAGCTGCAATCCCTAACGCAAAACCAAGATTTTTAATTATTTACGTTTCATATTCGTCTCAAAATACTTAACCGCAGTCATTGCTTTTGGTGTTCCACGATGACACATCGCACAATTTACCGCGTTTTCATATTGTTCTCCAATTGGATTAAACTCCTTAACATTTAACGAATTAGTTAAAGTTATCATATGTCGAGCCACCTCTTTCATATAAACATCATCAGCCGATTTATCTTTAGAGTGGCAATAATTACACTTCACTCCTAAAGCTGTATTGTATTCTTGCATTAACGACATCAAACTATCCTTAGAAATATTTTGAGGCAAAACTTTTAAATTCTTAAAATTATTTGTCACTTGTTCATAATCCGAAACTTTTGGCGATTTCAATGCAGATGTAAGCAAAACAAAGCCAAAAATAAGCGCAGTAATAAATACAATTTTTTTCATAGTTTTATTTTGTTGTTTTCCATCTAAAAATACAATTTTTATTTTATCTTAAATTAAAAAAAATATTTTAAAAGACGTATTTTGTCCTTAACTAAAAGTATGTTTGCAGTATAAAAATAACGCACATTAAAAAACGTTAATAAACTTGGTTGATTTTTACAACAAAAGTTTTTTATACAAATTGAAAATCAATAGATTACGAATCACAATATTAAAATCAAAAAAAAACATTATTTTTACTAAAAATAAACGATATATATGAGCACAGATAAAGAAGCAAAATTAAAAGCATTACAATTAACTTTAGATAAGTTAGATAAAGCTTACGGTAAAGGAACTGTAATGAAACTAGGTGATACAGCGGTTGAAGAGGTAGAAGCAATTCCATCTGGATCTTTAGGAGTTGACTTAGCACTTGGTGTAAACGGATATCCGCGTGGCCGTATAATTGAAATTTTTGGTCCAGAATCTTCGGGTAAAACAACTTTAACGTTACACGCGATTGCCGAGGCTCAAAAACAAGGCGGTATTGCAGCCTTTATTGATGCTGAACATGCTTTTGACCGTTTTTATGCTCAAAAATTAGGAGTTGATATTGATAACTTAATTATTTCTCAACCTGATAATGGAGAGCAAGCTTTAGAGATTGCAGAAAGTTTAATTCGTTCTGGTGCTGTTGATTTAGTAGTAATTGACTCGGTTGCTGCTTTAACACCAAAATCAGAGATTGAGGGTGACATGGGAGATTCTAAAATGGGATTACATGCACGTTTAATGTCTCAGGCATTACGTAAATTAACAGGTACAATTAACAAAACAAATTGTACTGTGTTTTTTATCAACCAATTACGTGAAAAAATTGGAGTAATGTTCGGAAATCCAGAAACTACAACAGGTGGTAATGCATTAAAGTTCTACGCTTCGGTTCGTATTGATATTCGTAAATCGACACAAATTAAAGACGGAGAAAATGTAATTGGAAACCGTACTAAAGTTAAAGTCGTTAAAAATAAAGTTGCTCCACCGTTCCGTACTGCCGAATTTGACATTATGTACGGAGAAGGCGTATCTAAAGTGGGTGAAATTTTAGACTTAGCTGTAGAATTTGAAATTGTTAAAAAATCAGGTTCTTGGTTTAGCTACGGGGAGACTAAATTAGGTCAAGGTCGTGATGCTGTAAAAGCTTTAATTAAAGACAATCCGGAGTTAATGGATGAGTTAGAGCAAAAGATTAAAGAATATATTAAAGAGAAAGAAAATCAATAATTAATAAAAAAGTTCGGAACATTCCGAACTTTTTTTATTTAATGCACGCAACCTTTCAAAATTTTTCGCATCTTTATACAAATAAGCAATAACAAATAGACTTGGATTTTAAAGAGATTATATCGAAAAGCATAAAGCAGGATAGAGTTGCACAAGAGCGACTGTATCAGCTATTGTCTCCCAAGTTATTTCCTATTTGTTTAAAATATTCTCGAAATTACGAAGAAGCGCAGGATAACCTACAAGATGGTTTTATACTATTATTTAGTAAACTAGATCGGTTTGAGTTTAAAGGATCTTTTGAAGGATGGGTAAAGCGTTTGTTTATAAACAATATATTACAAAAATACCGATCTCCTGGGGTTTTAGAACTTGTTACGGAAGAAATTCCGGAAACAGAAGATGTAGAATTATTTGATGATGAAACGATTTCACTTGATTTTTTATTACAAATAATTCAAGAACTACCAGATAGGTATCGTTTGGTATTTAACTTGTACGTATTTGATGATTATTCTCACAAAGAAATTGCAGAGATGTTAGGTGTGACTATTGGCACATCAAAATCAAACTTAGCACGGGCAAGGCAAATATTAAAAGAAAAAATTGAAATGCACCAAAACAAACCCTTATTCAACCTAAACTAAAAAATGGCGAATTCTAAAAATATAGATCGATTATTTAAAGAAAAATTTAAAGAATTTGAAGCAACTGCTCCAAGTAATACTTGGGACAACATTCAGGATAGTATCACCAAATCAAACCAAATCGCACAAGTAAAAACAGCTACGGCAAATAATTTATATTCTACAATATTTTATGTAACTGCTTCTTGCTTTTTTATTACGTTAACGGTTGCTTTATCTACCTATGCTTACATCACAATTAAACAGGATCAGGCTCAAACTAAAGACGCTGTTGTTACTTTAGTTGATCAGACCACTGATCGTAAAAAACAAGTTAGACAAGAGGAGTTGGCGTATCAATCTAATTTATTAGATACACAATTAAAAAATAGGAATACGAACGCAAATCTGGTTACCGAAGCTATTATCACGAAAAAAACTACAAAACCAATTGTTGCTAATGTGGTTAATACAATTCCTGTGGTTTTACCTCATGTAAATAAATTATCGATTATACCGACTGAGGTTAACGAATATAATTTTATTGAAACAGAACATATGATTGTGGATGAATCTGTTGGAAAAATGATTGACGATGAGGATTACCGAAAAATTCACAAGTCTAACAATGTGACAGAGGCTAATGTTGTAGTTACAAGTGGAGGAAATAGAGTGTTACGTGTTAACACAAATCAAAAAGGAAATTCAAACCAAATAAAAAATATAAGTACAAGTGTAGATTCTACCTACATCAGTGCGGACGAGCTTAGGTTAATAAATCAGAATAAAAAAAAGCTAAAAACAAAACACTAAAAACAGAATAAACCATTAGATTAGTCTAATGGTTTATTCATTTTATATATCGTTAACTGTTCGTGAATGACTTGATAGGCTTGATCTTTCAAGTTTTTTTTATCAAAAATTTCTAAGTGCTCAACTTGAATCGGATAGTGAATTTTAGCTAATACCCTACCCGGAAATCCTTTGGAATTTATAAAAGGGAAAAAATGTTTTAAACCATACAGCGATAATGGTAAAACAGGTAATTGATGTTCGATTGCTAATCTAAAAGCTCCTTCTTTAAATGGATCTAAAAGTACTGATATATCATCATTTACACCGCCTTCTGGGAAAATACAAATACTCAATCCTTTATTAATTTTATCTCGAGCAGCTTCGAACACTTCCTTTCTACTTTTCACATCACCTCGATCCACTAAAATACAGGTTCTTCTGTATATAAATCCAAAAATAGGAATTTTAGCTAATTCGGCCTTTCCAACAAAAACAAAAGGATTATCTTTTACTAAAATCAACATCAGCATAATATCTAGCATCGAACCATGATTCGCAATTATAATATAACTTTTATTTTTAGTAGGTTGATAATCTTTCTCTAAGGTATATCGCATTCCCATTCCATAAAAAACAACATAGGCCCATACTCTAGCCAATTTAAAAAACAAGGGATACGTTCGATCCGATAATATGGTTAAGATTAATATTGGGAATAAAATAATAATCGTTGTTATAGTTAATAGGTAAAACCATATTCGCCAAACATATCTAATTAAGGTATAAAACATTTTTAATTTTTAAAGAATTAAATATAGAATCAAATTTAATAATTCATCTCATAAAAAATATAAAAGCCTTACATTTGTAAAAAAATAATTTAAAATGGCAAAAGTTTTAACAGGTGTTCAAAGTACAGGAACTCCACATTTAGGAAATCTTTTAGGAGCGATTTTGCCTGCAATAAAAATGGCGAATAGCGCGGAGAATGAAGCCTTCATTTTCATCGCAAACTTACACTCTACTACACAAATAAAAGACGCAAAAACTTTAAAAGAAAATACTTATAGTGTAGCCGCAGCATGGCTAGCTTGTGGTTTAGATGTAAATAAAGCAACGTTTTACCGTCAGTCTGACGTGACTCAAACAACGGAACTTAGCTGGTATTTAAGTTGTTTTTTTCCTTTTCAACGTTTAACTCTTGCGCATTCTTTTAAAGATAAACAAGATTATTTAGCTGATGTAAACGCTGGTTTATTTACTTATCCTATGCTTATGGCAGCTGATATTTTATTATATGATGCAGAAATTGTTCCGGTTGGAAAAGATCAATTACAGCATTTAGAAATTACACGTGATGTTGCTTCTCGATTTAACCATCAAATGGGAGAAACTTTTGTTTTACCAGATGCTAAAATTGAGGAAAATGTTATGACAATTCCTGGAACGGACGGGGAAAAAATGAGTAAATCTAGAAACAATTACATCAATATCTTTTTAGATGATAAAGCTTTACGTAAACAAGTAATGGCAATTGTTACGGATGCAACTCCGTTAGAAGCTCCAAAAAATCCAGATACATGTAATGTAGTTAAAATATATTCTTTACTTGCTTCTGCTGAACAAGTTGAGGCGATGAGAGAAAAATATTTAGCTGGAAACTATGGATACGGTCACGCAAAACAAGAATTGTACGAACTTATTTTAGACAAGTTTAAAGTAGAACGTGAAAAATACAATTACTACATTAATAATTTAGAAGAAGTAGATAAGCTTTTACAAATTGGTGCAGAAAAAGCAAGTAAGGTAGCAAACAACGTTTTAAAACGTGTACGTGAAAAATTAGGATACTAAAATTATACAGAAGATCGGTTTTTTAAGCCGATCTTTTTTTATATCAACTCATAATATTTTCCTGGTAGTTTTTTTATCATCCCTTTTAGCTCCAAATGCAATAGCACAGTATTTATTTCGCTTAACGGTAAATTACACGCTACCATCAAATCATCACTTAAACTTTTAGCATTTTTCTCTAAAAAAGTAACAATCTTTCGTTCATCATCAGTCAAATCAACAAATAATTTTGTTTGGAAACTGGTCGATTTTTTGGCGCTTACATCCCAACTTAAACCTTTAATCAAATCTTCTGGACAAGTAATTAAAGTTGCCTGATGTTGCTTTATCAAATTATTACATCCCATACTGTACTTATCTGTCACCCTACCTGGTAACGCAAAAACATCTCGATTGTAATCGTTTGCATACGAGGTGGTAATTAATGAACCACCTTTTACCGCACTTTCAATCAAAACTGTCGCGATACTTAGTCCTGCAACAATTCTATTTCTTTTTACAAAATTTTCTTTATCACTAAACTTCGAACTCCAAAACTCAGTCATTAAACCGCCGTTTTCACATATTGCATCACAAAATTTTTCGTGTTCTTTCGGATAAATATTTTTTAAACCATTTGGTAAAACTGCAATTGTCTGTAAATTATGCTCAAGAGCTAATTGATGCGCTAAAATATCAGTACCATAAGCCAAACCACTAACAATAATAGGATTATACACAGCAATTTTTGCAAACAATTCCGAGCAAAAATGGGCACCATGTTTGGTTAAATTTCGGGTTCCAATCACACTAATAATTTTTGGATTATTGAAGTTGACATTCCCTTTTATAAATAAAAGAAACGGTGCGTCATTACAATGTTTTAAATTTTTAGGATAATTCATATCTAAAATAGAAACAACGCGAACATTATTTCTAGCAATATAATCCATCTCCTTATTTAGATATTCCTTAGATATTTGACTTAAATCGGCTTTTAAACTTTTATACACATTGTCCCCTACATTATGTATCGCTTTTATTTGC
>CANRKI010000098.1 GCA_947631175.1 uncultured Flavobacterium sp. | reverse complement strand
ATGTTCGCTGAAGGAACTTTTGGAGAAAATACGATCGATAAACCTACTGTAAAAGAAGTACAAACTCCTGAAGCGGAAGTAAAACCTGAACCTGCTTCCGAAGAAAAATCAGAAAACAAATCGGTTTACGAAATGTATGAAAAGATGTTCGCTGAAGGAACTTTTGGAGAAAATACGATCGATAAACCTACTGTAAAAGAAGTACAAACTCCTGAAGCGGAGGTAAAACCTGAACCTGCTTCCGAAGAAAAATCAGAAAACAAATCGGTTTACGAAATGTACGAGAAAATGTTTGCTGATGGAACTTTTGGTCAAGAAAACACCGAAAACCCTGTTACTCAAGAAAACTCTAACGAGAAAAAAACAACAGAACACAATTTCATAAACGAGGACAATCTTGATTTTTCTGAAAAAATATTTTCAACAGATACTTTTTCTAAAAAAACAAATGCTGAAGCTAATCATCAAGAAAACACAAGCGAAGCACCAAAAATAGTCGATCAAGAACAGAGAAAAATAAATAGTTTTATAGCGCTAGAAGAACAAATTCCAGTCAAAAGATCTCGACTTGAGGAGTATGATTTACAACATAGTTTAAAACAGGCTCAAAGTACTGAGGAAAGTATATTTAACTTTTCAAACAAAATTAAAGACGAAGTTTTTTACCTTAGAATCAACGAAAAAGGAGAATTAAAAGAAGAATTTAAAAAGTTTGAAGACGATAGAAATCACATTTACAAATTTAGAATGGTTGATTTTGATATTTGTGAATTCGAATTGATTCCACAAAACATCGATTCTCAGCTATTCAGCAATCCAAATTTATACTTATTTCCTTACAGCGACACTATCAATACAAAGCAAGATTCACACGAAAGTATTAAAAGTATTCGTTTAGGCAAAATTATCCTTGTTGATAATAAATGGATTTTAAAAGAAAAAACAAAAGTAATGTATCAATAAAAAAATGAGTTCGAGATTTCGAGCTCATTTTTTTTTAGGGCAATCCCTTCGGGCCGGGCTGTACGCCGTCGCTACAGCTTCATTTCATTACGCTGTGAGCTCCAACA
Organism: uncultured Flavobacterium sp.; assembly: GCA_947631175.1. Lineage (GTDB taxonomy): Bacteria > Bacteroidota > Bacteroidia > Flavobacteriales > Flavobacteriaceae > Flavobacterium. The sequence continues at coordinate 8,599 of CANRKI010000098.1, read as the reverse complement.
AGGCTTCCATCCCTATTGCACCGAACACAATCTTACTTCCAAAAAAAAAAGACAAATTAAAGAAAACTTTAATTTGTCTCATATCAATAACTAAAAAAGCAGATCTATAAGCCGGATTCTGTCACCTAAAAGGTGCCTTATCATTTATCTAGATTTGTAATTGCTCACAAACTCAATCTGCCTACCCCTCAACAACGGACGAGTAACCCTTAAATGTTGATATACATGGCATTTCACCGCATAGAGTTTACCTGGTTTCACTACAGCATTACCTGTACATACTTTCTGCTGCACTTGTCCTCCTAATTAAAAATTAGTGACGGGCGTTACCCGCTATGCTACTCTCTGGTGTCCGGACTTTCCTCTGACTCTAAAGCCAGCGATAAGGCGATCTGCACAGCAAATTTATAGTATTTTTTTCACAAAATCACATTTTAGCATATAATTAATACGATTTCAAAAGTCAAAATCGTTAGTATTTATATAACTCATTTATAATTAAACACCTAAGATTATGGCACCAATTTTTAAATACGAATCCGCATCAATCGCAATATCAGAACTAAAAACAAAAGGATATTTACAGGATTTTAATCTCATAGAGAACGAACTTCATAAAAACTTTGATAGAACGATGATTGATATTGTCTACCGATACGAAGGAGATACCAACCCAGACGATCAAAGTATTGTTTACGGTATAGATTACAACGGAATTAAAGGCATTTTTGTATCTGGTTATTCTCCAGACTCTAACGATGAATTAAGCATCCTACTATGGAAAAAGGCTGCTATAAAATAAAATTCGGTTCATAAAATAACTCCGTTTGAGTTGCAAGTCGTACATCTAAAGTTTATATTTGTAATTCAATTATTATTTATGGAACAATTTGTAGTATCAGCTAGAAAATACAGACCACAAACCTTTAACGATGTTGTGGGACAACAAGCGATTACAAATACTTTGATTAATGCAATCGAGACAAATCATTTAGCGCAAGCCTTGTTATTTACCGGACCTCGTGGAGTTGGTAAAACAACTTGTGCGCGTATTTTAGCTCGTAAAATCAATCAACAAGGTTACGACGATCCCAACGAGGATTTTACTTTTAATGTATTTGAATTAGATGCTGCATCAAACAACTCTGTTGATGATATCCGTTCATTAATTGATCAAGTTCGAATACCACCACAAACTGGTAAATACAAAGTTTATATTATTGACGAGGTACATATGCTTTCGACCTCTGCTTTCAATGCTTTTCTTAAAACATTAGAAGAGCCACCAGCTCATGCCATATTTATTTTAGCAACTACCGAAAAGCATAAAATTTTACCTACAATTTTATCACGTTGTCAAATTTTTGATTTTAAACGTATCACCATAAAAGATGCTAAAGATCATTTAGCAGAAGTAGCTAAATCGCAGAATATTACTTTCGAAGATGACGCTTTACAAATTATTGCTCAAAAAGCAGATGGTGCGATGCGAGATGCACTTTCTATTTTTGACCGTGTCGTTTCGTTTTGTGGGAATCATTTAACCAGAAAAGCAGTAGCCGAAAATCTAAACGTTTTAGATTTTGAGGTTTATGTTACTTTTACAGATCTTATTCTAGAAAATAAAATCCCAGACTTACTTTTACACTTTAACGACATTCTTACTCGAGGTTTTGATGCGCACCAATTTGTAATTGGATTGGCTTCGCATTTTAGAGATTTAATGGTTTGTAAAAGTCCAGCCACTTTAATTTTATTAGAAGCTGGTGAAGAGGCGCAACGCCTATTTAAAGAGCAAGCTCAAAAATCGGAAACTGATTTTTTATTAGAGGCGATACATCTTGCTAATACTTGTGATTTAAAATATAAAACAAGCCAGAACCAACGTTTATTGGTCGAACTTTGTTTAATGCAACTTGCCTCGATAACATTCGAGCAAAAAAAAAAAGTAGCGGCGAGTTTATAATTCCATCTGCATTTTATTCAGCAAATTATGTTGCAAATACCCCTGTCGCAGAAGCAAAAGAAGTGAAAGAAATTGCCGTTCCAGAAACAAAAATCGTGAATCAGGAACAACAACAGGTTAATCAAATAGCTGATTCTAATACAAATTCTGAGGTTATATCAAAATTCTCGATTCAAGGTTTTCAGAAAAAAAAGCACGCCGATTTAATTCAAAAAGAGAAATTGAATCAAAAAATTGATGGACCGGTTAAAGCTATTGATTATAAAAATTTAATTGAGCATTGGAATACTTTTGCTAAAAAATTAAATCAAGACGGTGAAAAAATAATGTATACGTACATGGTTTTGGATACTCCAAAATTAGAAGAAAATACAATAAAATTAGAATTCCCTAATCAAAGTTCTAAAGAGGATTTTTATAAAAGACAAGGAAATTTAATTGCTTATCTGCGTGAAAATTTAGAAAACTTTGAACTCTCGATTGACATCTCTGTTGCCGAAGAGATCAAACAAAAATACGCTTTTACTGCAGAAGAAAAATTTGAGAAATTAAAATCTATCAATCCTGCAATAGATGTAATGAGAAAATTATTTGAGTTGGAGTTAAATTAATATTTTAAAGAAATAGCTCTCCTACTCTTTGACCAACTAATACCGCAATTATTGCGCAAACAACACTTAAAATGATGTAAATAAAACTATCTGAGTATTGGTTTATTTGCATCATTTTTTGATTTTCGAGAGCAAAGGTTGAAAAGGTAGTGAATCCACCACAAAAGCCAGTTATAAACAATACATTTAGCTGTGCGTTATTATATTTATTTAAAAGAAATATTGATAAAAATCCAATAAAAAAACACCCTAAAACATTTGTTATTAGGGTGTTTACATATATTTTTGATGTAAACGGAATTGTTACAAGCGTAAATAAGTAGCGTAAAACGCTACCTAATGCACCACCAATTGCAACCAAAATAATATTTTTAATCATTTATTTTATTTTTCCGTAGTATAAAGCTTTTACAATTCCATCAGATAATCCAATTTTAGGAACATATATATTTTTTGCTCCCGACCATTTCATGGCATTCTTATAAATTTTTAAAGCGTGAATAATTACGTCTGCCCTATCTGTGTTTAGACCTAAACTATAAATTCTTTCCTCATAAGACAAGCTATTAAGTTTGGTATATTCTTTAGCTAAATAAGAAAAAGATAACGGTTTATTTTGTGGTTTACCCGATAATTTAAAGATTTTATTGATATTTCCTCCCGAACCAATTAAAGTTATTTCGCCTTCAAACTGACTTGAAACATCTTTAATCCACTCTTCAATTTCTTCCCAAACAGAATCCGACACAATATTATTAAGCAAACGTACGGTTCCTATTTTAAATGATTTAGATTCTATCACTTTCCCTTTAGAGAAGAAGGAAAACTCTGTACTACCACCACCAACATCAACATATAAATAATTTTTATCTTTTTCAATAAATTGATCTAAATCGGTTGAAGCAATAATTTCGGCTTCAGTTTTTCCTTCAATAATATCAATAATAATATCCGCTTTTTCAGTAATTTTTTTTGCAACCTCAACACCATTTTCAGCTTCACGCATAGCAGAGGTTGCGCAAGCCTTATACTGTTCAACCCCGTACACCTTCATTAAAAGTCTAAATCCGTTCATGGCATCAATCATACGGTCAATATTTTCATCAGATATTCTGTTTGTTGTAAAAACATCTTGTCCCAATCGAATTGGAACCCTAATTAATGAACTTTTATTAAACTGGGGTTCTCGGCCTTGTTCTTCAACAACGTTAGCAATTAATAAGCGCATCGCGTTGGATCCTATATCAATGGCTGCGTATTTTTTTATTTTAATCATTTATGGTTGGATTGTGGCTCTACAAAATTGACTTCTGTTTTTGCCAAATAATAATTGTATAATTCTTCTTGCGAGTTGTAACGAGGTGTATTTGGTTGTACTCTGTATTCGTTTTTAAGATCTACAGATTGAATGCGAGCTTTTACGTTATCTGACCAGCAAATTTTAAAAGTTTCTTTTAATTCGGTTTTTATATCCTCATCATAAATTGGACAAACCACTTCTACCCTATTATCAAGATTTCGTGTCATGAAATCGGCTGAAGAAATAAAAACTTCAGGTTTATTATCATTTCCAAAAATTAAAATTCGAGAATGTTCTAAATAATTATCTACAATACTAATGACCTCGATATTTTCACTCATGTTAGGAATCTGTGGTTTTAAGCAACATAAACCTCTAATTATTAATTGAATTCTAACTCCTGCATTACTTGCTTCGTATAGTTTGTCTATCATTTTAAAATCAGACAAACTATTCATTTTAATTTTGATAAATGCAGGCTTACCCATTTGTACATTATAAATTTCTTTATCAATTAATTTATAAATTTTTTGACGTGTATAATGTGGGGAAACGATTAGGTTTTTAAAGCGGTGTACTTTATAATTTGACTCAAAAAAATCAAAAACTTTAATGACATCTTTTAATATCGGATTTGAAGAAGTCATTAGGGTTACATCGGTATAGAATCTGGCAGTAGATTCGTTAAAGTTTCCAGTAGAAATAAAGCCGTAGCGTTTTGTTTTTTCGCTTTCAATTCGCTCAACCACACATATTTTACTGTGCACTTTTAAGCCTTTTACACCAAAGACCAAATTAATCCCTTCGGATTGCATAAGTTCAGAATAGTGTATGTTACTTGCTTCGTCAAAACGGGCTTGTAGCTCAATACAAACGGTAACTTTTTTACCATTTTTTGCGGCGTTTACAAGTGAACTTACAATTTGTGAGTTTTTAGCTAAGCGATATAAGGTAATTCGGATAGTGGTTACCTCAGGATCTAAAGCAGCTTCACGCAAAAATTTAATAATGTAAGAATAACTTTGATAAGGAGAATGTATTAAAAAATCTTTATTTGCAATTCTTCTTAAAATACTTCCTTGTAGGGATAATCCGGGTACGGGCAGCGGACTTTTTTGTTCGGCTAATAAGTCAAAGCGTCCTAAATTAGGAAAATCCATATAATCACGGCGATTATGATATCTACCACCTGGGATTATACTATCTGTGGCGTCAATTCCCATTCGGTTTAAAAAGAATTCTAAGGTATCTTCATCAATGGCTTTATCATAAACAAATCGAACGGGTTCCCCGATACTTCTTTCTTTAACGCCGTGGTTAATTTTTTCTAAAAAGCTTTTGTTTAAGTCACTATCTATCTCTAGTTCGGCATCACGAGTAATTTTAATCATGTGAGCAGAAATAGACTTGTAGTTAAACATGTTGAAAATTTCGTTCAAGTTGTAACGAATTACATCATCTAATAAAATAATGAATTTTTTATTTGAGCTACTTGGAATCTCAACAAATCGATTGATTGTTGTTGGAATTTCGACCACAGCATAAATAACACGTTTATCTTGTGATGAAAAATGAGCTGTTTCTTCATTTTTCATCACCATTTTAATTGTTAAATAACCCGCTGCATCTTTAAGCAACGGAAATTCAGCAATATCATTTAATATAATAGTTACCAAAGAGTTACTTACTTTATGTAAGAAAAAATCTTTAATATAAGTTTCTTGTGTTCGGGTTAATTGATTTTCATTAATAATATAAATATTTTGCTTTTCGAGCTGAGTTTCTATATTATTAAGGATTCGCAAACTTTCGGCTTGCTGATTAATTACAATTTCAGTAATTTGTTGTAATAATTTTTTAGAAGAAATTCCTCCTAAAATTTTTTCACCTGATATTTTTTGATTTCTCATTCTTCTAATAGTGGCAAAACGAACTCTAAAAAATTCATCTAAGTTATTAGAAAAGATACCTAAAAATCGAAGCCTAGATAATAAAGGAACGGTGTCATCGGCTGCTTCTTGTAGAACTCTTTCGTTAAAAGCCAGCCAGCTTAAATCTCTGTTTGTATATTTATCACTTAATTTTAATTCTTTCATTATCAATTTGTTTAGGGAAAATTGCCGTATCCAAAATTCCTTTAGAAATTAAATCCCAATCATCTTCTTCAAACTGAATTGAAATATAAGATGATGTTGGAATACTTTGGAGTTGAGTCTTAGAGAATTTATTAACAAAATCAATAATTGCATTGTTATGCCCAAATAAAACTAGGTTAGAGTATTTGTTATCGCATTTTTTAACACATTTCTCTAGTGCGTTCACATCAAAGGTATATAATTCTTTTTTAAAAATTATAGTTTCTAACGGAATTGATAGATTTTCTGCATAAATAATTGCAGTATCTTTTGCTCTTTTAGCGATGCTAGACCAAACTATAAATTTTTTAGGAAGAATATTGTCTATAAACTCTGAAACTTTAAAGGCATCTCGTATCCCTTTATCGGATAATGGACGGTCAATATCTATTGTCACTTTACTCCAATCTGACTTTGCGTGACGAATTAAAATTAAATTTTTCATACTTGTATTTCTTTTTTATCAAAGTTATAACGACAAAAACTCCAACAAATTTTATCTTAATTGTTAATTATCAATATACTGAATTGATAATTATTACGCAAAAAAAACATAAATAAAAACTCTTTTTTTTAACATGAAATTTAATATTAGTTAGTAACTTTATTTTTCGTATCGTTTTTAATCAAAGATAAAAGCGAAAAAAAAAAATTACTCAAAAAATTTACTATGAAATTTAATTCTCTCTTTACTGTATTGGTACTGAACTGCATTTTTACTACAGATATACAAGCACAGGAAAAGGTATCAAATACTACTGTAAAATCTTATGCTAAAGAAGTATATGGTACTACCACAGCTTATCAAAGTGATGAACATCTATTAGAATATAAAAACTATTTAAATAGGGTAGAAATTGTGACATCAAAAAATGAAAAAGTAATCAATAAAACTATAAAGTCTCTTGCTTCGGTTCGTTTAAAAGATAAATATGCAAAGCTTACTTATGATAATCATTTAAATTTTAATAAAAAAAAATTTAATGCTTTAAAATATGCGTTCAACTTTAATGATGCTAAGGACCAATATTTTCAGGTAAACGGAACAGAGTACATCATTATAATAAAAGCTAATAAATAATTATGTTAGGTCAGATTGCTATAAAAAACTTGGTTAAGCTACCTTTATACTTTTTATTTGGTTCGCTTATGGTTTCTGAAAATTCGGGAGATAACAGCAGAAATAATACTTCAGACTGTATTGGTGCACAGCCATTTTGTTCTGAACAGATTTATATTTTTCAAAACTCAACCAATACATCAGCACCAAGTGGTATTGATTTTGGTTGTGTAAATTCGGCTGATAATCCGGTTTGGTATTATATGGAAGTAGGACAAGCAGGAACGATACGATTAAAAATTCAACAAACCAGTCAGCCTAACGGACAAGGTCGAACATTAGATGTCGATTTTGCAATGTGGGGACCTTATCAAAGCTATGATCAAGGCTGTAGAGCCATTACAAGCGGAGATAGACCTATACAATCAAGCTATTCAACAAATAGTATAGAATACGTAGGCATCGGAACTATGGGAGGTAGTAATGGGAGTTGTTCTAATCCAACTGCAAATATTGGTCAAAGTAGTCCACCAGCAGCACAACAAGGCGAAATTTATATTATTTTGTTAACTAATTATTCTGGAGAAACAGGCTATATCACCTTTAATCAAGAGAGCGGTTCTGGTGGAGCAAATTGTGAGATTGTGAACCCTTGTAGTTTTTCTGGTTTAACTGCAACAGCAAACTGTGTAGGAAACGAGATTGAATATACTGGTTCTGTAAGCTTTACTGATGCTCCCGAAGAGGGAACATTAACTGTTAGCGCTGCAGATGGAGGTTCGCAAACTTTTACCGCTCCTTTTACAAGTCCTATAAATTATAGTTTTAGGGGAATAAACAACGAGATACGTAACACAAATGTCTCAGTCACTTTTTCAGAAGATGCGTGTACAAAAACAACGGCTGTTGAAATTCAAAACTTAATCACTCCAACATTTAATATTGTACCCGAAATTTGTTTTGGTGATAACACATTAACTTTACCAACACAATCCACTAACGGAATTACAGGAACCTGGGATTTACCAATAAACAACGAACAAACAACGGTATATACTTTTACCCCAAATGCGGGACAATGTGCCTTACCAGCAACACATAGTATAAGTATTAAAGCTATGCCAACTGTCACTATAAACACAACCCAGACAGAAATTTGTTCAAATTATGAGTTTATCGCCAATTTGTCTAGTAATTATCCTAATACAACCTATACGTGGCAAGTTATTGCAACTAATGTAAGTGGAGCAATACCTGGTAATGGAAATACAATTAATCATACGTTGCAAACCGTAAATCCAAACGGAGGAACCGTAGTTTATATTGTCACTCCAACAGCAAATGGCTGTGTTGGACAACCTGTAGAATATACTGTTAGAGTAAATCCTAAACCAAGTGTATTTGCCCCAGCTAGTTTTAGTATCTGTTCTGGAGATGATGCAGTGATTGAACTTAGCTCATCTTTTGATAATATAACTTATACGTATACTGTTGAACAGTTTAATGTAAGTGGCGCGAGTGATGGAC
>CANRKI010000097.1 GCA_947631175.1 uncultured Flavobacterium sp. | reverse complement strand
CCTCGGCGGCCTCGCCGTTGAACTTGCGCATGGGGGACAGGCCGCATTTTTCCATCTTGGACGAGAACTTCATAACGGTTCCTCCTTCAATAAACGATACCTATTTATAGCACACTTTTTCGCGTGAATCAATAGTTTTTCGCGGTTTACCTTGAAGGTGTGGACAAGTTTTGATACAATATGAAAAAACACTTGAAAAGGATATTTATGACATTTTTGATATTTTAGATTACTCGGCATTAAACGATATTAACGCTACCGTAATTATTGACAAGCTAAAAACAATTATGCAAAAAAACCATGTGTTGTTGCCCGAGTTTGTTTATTTACTTTTTAGAGGAATTATTATTGTTGAAGGAATGGGTAAACAACTTGACCCAGAAATGAATATTGTTACTAGCATCCGTCCGTATGCTTTAAAGTACGCGAAAGAAAAATTTCAATTTAAGCGCATTATAAAACACAACCTAACCAATGCGCGAACTATTTATGATAGTTTACAAAGTTTTCCGGATGATCTTTCGATGTTGTTAGAAAAAATAAAGTCGGATAACTTTATGATTACCCATAAAGTAGATGGATTAGAGGATATGCGTAAAACGCTACAAAATTTAGGCAACCGCTTGGTTTATGCTTTAATTATTGCGGCCATGTCTATTGGATCTTCTATTTTAGTTATGGCACAAATGCCACCGCTTATATTTGGGGTTCCGTTACTAGGTGTTTTTGGTTTTTTAATTTCGGGAATTTTAGGAATTACCATTATTATTTCGATATATAAAAAAGATAGCGACTAAAGATTATTATTGTATAAATTCTCTTAAAAAAATAAGTCTTGAAAATAAAATCATAGTGTTTTTTAATTTACATTTACTTGTAGAAACTAAAGACAAATATTATGAATTTTATTAAAAAACTACTACTTTTTTTACTAGGCTTGGTGGTTATTGTGACCATAATTATGTTCGCTATTGGTAAAAAATATCACATTGAAATAACCGAAACAATTGATGCACCTATTGAGCAAGTTTATGCGCAGGCAAGTTCATCTAAAATGTTTAATACCTGGAATCCGTGGATGGATTTAGATCCTAATTTATCGGTTACCTATACGGGCGAACAAGGACAAGTTGGCGATACGTATTGTTGGGAAGGAAATGATAATGTTGGGCAAGGTTGCCATATTATTACTGAACTTGTGGTAAACCAAAAAGTAGCCACTAAAATGGAATTTAAAAAACCTTTTGAAAGCGACGCCACATCTGACATTGTTTTACGTGCCGAAGGTTCGAAAACAGTGCTTACTTGGAGTATGGATTGTGAATTGGACTACCCAATGAATTTAATGAAATTGATGATGGATGCCAACATGAAAGAATCGTACGGAAAAGGACTAAATAAATTAAAAGAAATTGTTGAGAAAAAGTAATAGAAAAAATGGCCTGATATTGTTTCGGGCTATTTTTTTTGCATTAGGGATTGTAGCGGCATCCTTATATTTATAGACAGCGGTTTCCGATGGCTATTAATAAAAGATATAGCGTAAAGCCCGACTGAGCGTGAGTTGCTGTTGTGTTTTATATTTTAGTGCTTAGTAAGCGAAGGAATGCCCTAAAAATTACTATCCATTTAAAAAATAGTAAGAAAGTTGGTTTTAGAGCATGCTATTTAAATGCTGTAGTTGCTTGTTTTTTGTGCTTAAATAAAGTAAATGTAATAATAAAACCGCCAACATAAGCTGACGGTTTTTGATTGTATACTTATTTTTTTATTATTTTTTTTGTAGATGTTATTCCCTCTTTATACTTTATTTTAAGCAAATAAACTCCTGTTGAAAGCTTGCTGATATTAAGCACTTGTTCTGATAAATTTGTATTATCAGAAAGATTTTTACCATTAATATCAAAAACTTCAACCGTATCGATGGTTAATGGAGTGTTTATGGTAACCGTCTCATAAGCTGGATTTGGATATAAAACAGCATCACCTAGTGTATTAAATTCATTTACACCTAAATTTTGACCAATAAGTGTAAGGATTGCTTTGTATTTTTTACCTTGAACTTCTGAAGTTAAATATGAATTTGGACCTGTGTATTTTCTTGGCGGATTAAAAGGATCAGGATTGTCAGTATCACTTCTATTTATTAGGGAAACATCCTCACTGTAATCAACCGTTTGAAAAAATTTATAAGAGGTACCATTATTTCCTGCTTGATTCTCATCAACAGTTATAACTATATTATCTATACCATTATATTCAAAAGGACTATTTAAGGTTAAAATAACTTCATTTCCATTAAAGGATAATGCTCCTGATGTCATTACGCGTTGTTGCTGAGTAACAGGAATCCATGCCGCACCAGTATCGCTAACTACATTTTGGAATCCACTTAAATTAGTGTGACCTATCCATACGTCAATATTTGCAGTATTACCAAGTGCTGTAGCCTGATTTGCGGTATAAAACTTAAGTTGGTCTATTCTCATGGAACCATTTATCTCCTCGGCAGTATAAATTTGTTGAGACATGGAATATCCGTAATAAATAGAAATTGGTGTGGATAGACCTGTATTACTATCCGTACGGGTTCCTTCACCAATAGTTACTTGTGCTGATGCTAATCCTGAAATTAGCAGCGTTAACAATAAAGTAGTTTTTTTCATAAATTTAATTTTATGTCATAGTTTTTATTAATAGTATTAAAAATACGTTAAAAAACAAACAAATACAATATTAATGTAACATATAAAAATCAAAACACTCCAAAATCCAATCATTTTTTAATAGTTGAAAAAAATAAAAGATACAGCGTAAAGAACGACTGAGCGTGAGCCGGTGTTCTATTTATTTTTTGTGTTTAGTAAGCGAAGGAATGCCCTAAAAATTACAGTATATTTGAAAAAATATTATAAGAGATGGTTCTAGAGAATGATAATTTAACCGTACATATAAACACTTTTGGTGCCGAATTAAAAAGCATAACTGATAAAAATAATAACGAATACATGTGGCAAGCCGACCCTGTATATTGGGCAAAAACAAGTCCTATTTTGTTTCCTATTGTTGGGAGCTTGCTGGCTAATACCTATACCTTTAAAGGGGAGTTTTACGAGCTTTTGCGACACGGTTTTGCTCGTGATTATGCGTTTTTAGCTACTAAAATTAGTGATACTAAAGCAGAGTTTATTTTGGAGTCGAATGCGGATACTTTAAGTATTTATCCTTTTTCATTTAGCTTACACGTGGTGTATGAGCTTAGCGAAAACAGTTTACATTGCCGTTATTTTGTTAAAAACAAATCGGGAGAAACTATGTATTTTTCATTAGGAGCGCATCCGGCTTTTAGCTTTAATGGGCTAGACTTAAATTGTTATTCCTTACAGTTTAATAACGATAGTCAACTTAATGCGGTTTTATTAGAGAATGGACTTTTAAGTAATGTAACCAAGCCTATTCCTTTAGCTAACCAAACATTGCCTTTAAGTTACGACTTGTTTCACCAAGATGCTTTGGTGTTTCGCGATTTAAAATCGAACCAATTGGTTTTAAAAAATACAGAAAACAATCAACGCATTACTTTTGCTTTTTCAGGTTTTTCTCATTTTGGAATTTGGAGCGCACCAAACGCCAATTTTGTTTGCTTAGAACCGTGGTGCGGTGTGGCAGATTCCATAAACCACAATCAAGATATCACACAAAAAGAAGGAATTATTGCCTTAGCAGATGCTGAAGTTTTTGAAGTAGCTTGGCAGGTTACCATAAATTAATTGGTTCTTTTAATTTTTACAACAAATTGTTTTTGTTACATTTGAGAATCGTAAAAATAAAACAATGGATAACGTTATAACTCAATTTAAATTTAGTTTGCCCCTACAACTGCGTTGGAACGACCAGGATGCTCTAGGCCATGTAAATAATGCGGTTTACTTATCGTATTTTGAAACCGCTCGTGGACATTTTATGCCAACAGCATGCCCAGGTTGGGATTGGTATAAAAATATGTTTTTAATTGCAAACATTTCGATTAGCTTTCAAAAAGAGTTGGTTTTGTTGGCTAAAAACCCAAAAGTACACATTCGTACAACGAAAATAGGAACCAAGAGTTTTGATTTGGAATACCTAATCACTTCCGAAATAAAAGGTGAAACAGTAATACACGCAACCGGAACGTCAACCCAAGTGATGTTTGATGTACCCACGCGAAAAACCATTGAAATTAGTGATACCATACGTACTGCTTTAAGTAACTTCGATAATTTATAACATAAAAAAGCCTTGCAAATTGCAAGGCTTTTTTATGTATAAACTATTCGTTTCCTTTAGCGTAATCTGCTAAAAACTGAGCTAAACCAGAATCTGTTAACGGGTGTTTTAATAACCCTGTGATTGATGATAACGGTCCTGTCATTACATCTGCACCAATTTTAGCACAATTTACTACGTGCATTGTATGACGTACTGATGCTGCTAAAATTTGTGTTTCGAAAGCGTAGTTGTCATAAATTAAACGGATCTCGTCGATTAAGTTTAAACCGTCTGTCGAAATATCATCCAAACGACCTAAAAATGGCGATACATACGTTGCTCCTGCTTTTGCAGCCAATAATGCCTGACCTGCCGAGAACACTAAAGTAACGTTTGTTTTAATCCCTTTATCCGAAAAATATTTACATGCTTTAATTCCGTCTTTAGTCATCGGAATTTTAACTACAATTTGCTCGTGTAATTCAGCAAGCTCCTCACCTTCTTTAATCATTCCGGCTAAATCTGTAGCAATAACCTCTGCACTAACATCACCTTCAACAATATTACAAATGTCAACATAATGTTTTAAAATGTTATTTTTTCCAGTAATTCCTTCCTTAGCCATTAACGATGGGTTTGTAGTCACACCGTCTAAAACGCCTAATTCTTGCGCCTCTTTAATTTGGTCTAAGTTTGCTGTATCAATAAAAAACTTCATATAAAAATATTTTAAAAGTTGTGTTTATACTAAATTATGGCGCGCCCACAAGGGTCGGGCTATTCGCTCTATCTTTTGTAGCTAAGCTTCAGTAAAACTTCAGTAGCTACAAAAGGATGCTGCTGCTATCCCTCGCGCGCTGCGCAAAATTACAATTTATAATGATTCATTAGCATTTTCTCGTACATTTTATCTGGTAAAATGCGTTTTAAAACAATCGAGAACTTTTGCATAAAAGCACCTATTTTATAATGTACTTTAGGTTTTCCGTTGGCAATAATTTGGGCAATTCCTTTCGCCATTTCAATCGGGTCACTTCCACCATCTACATGGGCATCAATGGTTGCTAATTGTTGGCCATAAACCTTTTCGTAAGCCGATCCTTTAATTACCGGAGCATGAAACCTACGCGAAGCAATATCTGTTGCAAAATCGCCTGGTGCTACATTGGTTACCTCAATACCAAAGTTTTTAACCTCCATACGTAACGATTCGGTAATTAACTCTAAAGCACCTTTGCTACTCGAATATACACTTCTAAAAGGCAATCCCATATATCCAGCAATGCTAGTTACGTTTATTATTAAACCTGCTCCTTGTTTGCGCATTTGTGGCAAAACAGCACGCATGGTCTCGATTGGGCCAAATAAATTGGTTTCGAAGTTGTTTTTAATTTCCTGCATCGGAATTTCCTCTAAAGGACCAGTAATTCCAACACCTGCATTATTTATTAAAACATCTAGTCTTCCTTCTTTTTCAATAACCTCGGCAATACAATTAGAAATAGAAACTGCATTGCGAACATCTAAAGCGACTAATTTAATTTTGCTGCCTACCACATTCTCGGGTTTGCGGCTTGTTCCGTACACCACATGACCTTGGTTTTGTAGGTATTCTCCAATTGATTTTCCTATTCCAGACGAACCGCCGGTAATTAAAACCACTTTTTTCATGATTTACATTTTGTATTTGATGCGAAAATACTAAAAGTATTAAGATGTAAAAAGCAGAATTTTAAGAAACCTTGATATTGAATCTCAAAACAGGACTTATATAAAAAATCATGCGTTAATAAGGCTAAAATTTAGTACCTTACAAAATAAATAAAATACTATAAATTGTAATGATACAAAACCAGTTTATACAAAATACAATTGCCTCGTTTTCTGGCTTAGATTGGATTATTTTTAGTTTAGCATCCAATATAGGTTTGTTTTTAATTTCACTTACTTTTTATGTACTTGTTGATGTAACATGTAGCAAACAAAAATTGCAAGTAAATAGCTATCCTATAAAATGGAATGATATTAAGCTTAGCATGCTAACAATTCTTATTAATGCTTTTGTACAGTTAATTGGGGTTTATTTTTTAAAATTAAATTGGCTACAAATTAGTTACGACTCTGATCTGCTCACGCTTGTGGTTGAAGTGTTTGCTATTATTTTAATTATGGATTTGGTGATGTACTTTTTTCATTACTTGGCACATATTCCCTTTTTCTATAAAATAATTCATGCAAAACACCACGAACACGTTAGCACCAACTTGTTAAGTTTATTTGTTTTACATCCTATAGAGGCTTTTGGCTTTGGAATGCTAATGTTATTGGTTTTTATGAGTTATACTTTTTCGGTATATGCTATTAGTTTCTATATTTTAATTAACTTAATTTGGGGTACAGTTGGTCATTTAAACTTAGCCTTTTTTCCTAAGTGGGTTAACCAAATATATGTTGGTACAAGTGAATTTCATAACCAACATCATGTGCAAGAAAATAAAAACTTTGGATTTTACACTTCGGTTTGGGATCGTGTTTTTAAAACTTATAAAGGTTAATTTTTTTTATTACTAAATGACTCTTATCATTTAATTTTATGTTATTTATTTAAATATTTAACAATTTAAAAACATTAGGATTTTCCTTATTATATACAAAACAATTTTATTTAGAATTTAAATTTTAACGGATAAAAATTATTTAAAATGAAAAAATTAGAAAACAAAGTAGCAATTGTAACAGGTGGTGGATCTGGAATTGGAAAAGCAATTGCTATGCTTTATGCAAAAGAGGGAGCTGCTGTTATGGTATCTGATATTAATGAACAGGGCGGAAATGAAACAGTGGAACTAATTACAAAAAATGGCGGTAAAGCAGCTTTTTTTAAAGCTGATAGTTCGAGTGCAGCAGACAATGAGGCCTTAGTTGCTGAAACGGTTAAGAAGTTTGGTCGTTTGGATATTGCTTGTAACAATGCTGGTATTGGCGGCGAAGCTAATTTAACTGCCGATTATAGTGTAGCGGGTTGGGAAAAAGTAATAAACGTAAATTTAAATGGTGTTTTTTATGGTTGTAAATACCAATTGCAACAAATGGAAAAAAATGGTGGTGGAAATATTGTAAATATTGCTTCGATTCATGGTGCAGTAGCTGCGCCGTTAAGTAGCGCTTATACAGCTACAAAACATGCTGTTGTTGGACTTACAAAAAATATTGCTGCGGAATATGGAACCAAAAATATTAGATGTAATGCCGTTGGTCCAGGTTATATTATGACTCCACTTTTAGAGAATAACTTATCTGCCGAGGTTTTAGAAGGGCTTAAAAGCAAACATGTTATGAATCGATTGGGAGAATCGGATGAGGTAGCTGGTTTGGTTTTATTTTTAAGTTCTGATGATGCTTCGTTTATAACTGGTTCGTATATGTTGGTTGACGGTGGTTATACTGCAATATAAAACTTGTTTGGAATTGATATAAAAAAGGAAGTCTTGGTTTAAAGGACTTCCTTTTTTTATGAATTATTATTAATGAAACGGATGTTTTTTTGCATTAGGGATAGAGCGATTGTTGGAGCACATTTTGTAGCGAAGTGAAAAATTGCGACTCGCGATAGCCCGACGCGCCCATGAAAAGGCGCGGAATGCCCACAAAAAAAGCTACCCTTTTAATTGGATAGCTAATTTTTTATTGTTCTTGGACATCACTGCCTATCATATTTCGTTCTATTGCTTGTGGAGAAACGTATTTTAAAACTCCGTTATGTTCCAACTTGTATTGGTTTTCGGTTTTAAGTTTCCAAGCTTTGTTTTTACTGATAAATACGTTTTTAGTACCTTCTTCCATCACGATAGACGAAATGGTGTCTGAGGCGATAAATACTTCTGCGCGATGTTTTAAGGAATCGATAACCAAATAAGCATTAAATTTGGCTTGATCAGTTTCGTCCTCAATATCAGCAATATTTTCGTTTACAGGAACTAGACGCATACCAAGTTCGAACACACGGATACAATCGTTTTTAACAACGGACCAACGATATCCAGCGGATTTAAAGCATCCATCGGCATCTTTATCCTGACCTAACATAATGTTTTTAATTTGTTGGTCTTGTACATCTTTTTCGGCTTTCGGTTTTAGGATGTAATCACAACTTATAAAAGCTAAGGTTAGTAAAGGTAAAGCTTTAAAAAGAAGATTTTTCATATTACAATTGATATAAAACGGAATTTACTAATTCAAAATCAAACGATTTATCGTCGTTTATAAAATATTTTAATAATACTTCGCCTTTAGCTTGTCCGGCATAAAAGTCTGCAATAATCCAACGGTGATTCAATACTTTTATTTTAGTAATAACTGATTTGTCTCCGTTAATTGGTGGATAGGTCACTAATGGATTGCCATTTGGTGTTTCGTCGTTCTTTTTAATTAAAGCATCACGAAGTTTAATTTCAAGATCGGCCACTTCGTGTTGTTGCAAGTTAATTTCTGCTTGTGCTTCTAGGTTGGCTTCTAACGCAAAAGCATCTGCAGCAAAGGCTTGTTTGGCGATCGAGTCTTTTAAAACTTTAACTTGTTGGTGCGATTCTGTAATTTCTTGTTCTTTAGCTTTTAGTATTTTATCAGAGTTTACATATAAAAATACATTAATTAGTAAAGAAAAAATGAATAGGTACAAAAATGTTTGTTTCATTATTAAGGTATTAAGTTTAGGATTAGGGTCTTTTTTATATCTCTATTTGTAAATTATCGTAAGCTAAAAATACATTTTCTGGCAATTGACTTTGTACTTGATCATGAAAACCCAATAAGTGGCTAATGTGTGTGATATAAGCTTTTTTGGGTTTTATATCGGCAATAAAATCAAGTGCTTCTTGCAAACTAAAATGGGTTTCGTGATGGGATATGCGAAGGGCGTTTACCACCATTACATCAATATTTTTTAGTTTATCGCGTTCCACTTGGCTCATAGTTTTTACATCGGTTAAATAAGCAAAGTTCTCTATTCTAAAACCAAATATTTCGAGCCAGCCATGTAAAGCTCGAATAGGTGTTATTTTAATATCTTGAATAAAAAAATCATTAAAATTCTCTATTTCGTTTGTGGTAACAGCTGGTGCGCCAGGATATCTATTTTTGGTTTCAAAAATATAACCAAAGCGTTCTTTTAAGTTACTAATTACGCGAGCTTCGGCATAAATTGGCATTGGTCCTTGTTTAAAATTAAAAGGTCTAATGTCGTCTAATCCGGCAGTATGATCGGCATGTTCGTGAGTAAATAAGATAGCTTGTAAAGAATTGCAAGCTGCTTTTAGCATTTGTTGCCTAAAATCTGGGCCGCAATCAATAGCAATATTTACATTGTTTACAGTGATTAGTGCAGCTGTTCTAAGCCTTTTATCCTTAGGATTATTGCTTAAACAAACAGGGTGATCACTACCAATAACTGGAATACCTTGTGAAGTACCAGTGCCTAAAAAATATAGTTTCACAGATTTTATTTTAGTAACTAAATTATTTATGCTAATTTAGGCAATACAGACAGACAAACAAACATTATTTTATGGAAATTAAATTGGCAGGTGATCGTGAAATTGAAACTAAAGTTTCGTTTAGCGATAAAGCACTGAGAATTAACTTAAACAACAACATATACGGAACTTTTTCGGAGATTGGCGCTGGACAAGAAACGGTAAGACACTTTTTTAGAGCCGGAGGCGCATCTAAAACTATAGCCAAAGCAATGTCTGCTTACGACAAAGATTTCTCGGATTCGATTTACGGATTAGAAGATTTTAAACGCTATGTTACCGAAGGTAGATTGCGTAAAATGCTGAGCCACGAAAAACAATTGATTGAGGAGCGTTTAGATAGAAAAAAGCATCCTGAAAAACTTTTTTTTTAGCTTTGCTAATACTGTTGCTACAATTGATTTTGCTAAAAAAAATAAAGGCCACGGTTGGGTGGGTAT
>CANRKI010000096.1 GCA_947631175.1 uncultured Flavobacterium sp. | reverse complement strand
TGTAAATACTCCAACAAAAAATATTTATATATATAGTTCTAGAGATATTTTAGGAGATAAGAATTTAGTCAAATATAAAAATTTAATTGGTCGTGCAGGTAGGTTAGGACAGCATAAAGTTGGTAATATTTTCTATTGGGAAAAACATCAGAAACAATTTGAACATGCTAATATTTCTTATAGAGATATAAATATTCAATTTGTTTTGGAAAACAAAGCTGAAATCATCGAAATAAATCGAGATGAGAATTTCGATAATGAAATATCAATCGATGGAAATAAATCTTCTCATGAAAATGCTTTAGAAAAACAATTACAAGATTCAAGCTATTCAAATATACCTGTTAAAGAGGTAGTTTTATTACTAAATAAACATGGGTTTACAATAAGACAATTTGAAATTTTACTTGATTATATTTCAAATACTAAAAACTTAAAACTTTTAGGAATAATTGGAAAACTAATTGGAGGAACAGATTTAAACACCTTAAAAGTAATATTAAATTCAAGGTTCAGAACAATTAGCGAAATGGTTGATCAGTTACAATTAAAAAACAATCAAACAAACAAATCTAAAATCATATCTGATTTAATTGATATGATTTACAATTTTTTGCCATTTAAAATTATACCATTAATTAATTTTGTTCTTGATATTAATGCACTGTATATAAAACATACTAACAATAATATGTTACCAAATTTAGTAATTGTTGAAGCTAATACAAAAAAAGCACAGTTTTATTCTAAATTTATTGGTATAGATAATCCTACTCAAGAAACTTTGGTAATTATGAATAAATTATTTGAATATGGAATTCCATATCAAAGAGCAAATCCATATCTAAATCAAATTTCAAATAATTTGCCCAATAAGTTTTCAATTCATGATATAAAAAAGGTCATTTTTGAAAATATATCTATGAGTGATTTGAAAATTTATTTTGAATAGCAGAATAATCTATAAAACTCCCCCAACCCCAATTAAAACAAACTTTTAATAAAGTCTACTATTTAAAAAAAAACAAAAGTATTATTGTCACAAATTTTCACTAAATTTGTGACAATATTTTAATTAAAATAACATGGAGTCATCTAAAAATCAAATACAAACAAAGATTTTAAAGTCTTCATTTGGCGAAATATTTTTTTCAGATGATTTTGTTAGTTATGGATCGGCTGAAAATATTCGCAAAGTGCTTTCTCGTTTAGAAGAAGATGGTCTTGTGATGCGTTTGGCGCATGGTATTTATTTGAAGCCTAAAAAAGATACGTTATTGGGAATTGTATATCCTACAACAGAAGAGATTGCCAAACAGATTGCACAAAGAGATAAAGCACGTATCGCTCCAACAGGTGTTATGGCACTGTACTTATTAGGATTAACCACTCAAATTCCCTTAAAAGCAGTATATCTTACTGATGGATCGCAACGTGAAGTAAAAATTGGGAATCGAAATATTAAATTTAAAAAGACCGTACCCAGAAGTTTTGCTATTAAAGATGGCTTATTGCATTTGATTGTACAAGCTTTTAAAGAGGTTGGGCAAAATGGAACAACAGAAGAATTTTTACAGAAAATAGCTTCAAGTGTTCACCGTTTAGAGACAAAAGTTATAGATACACAATTGCGGTATGCACCTGTTTGGATTCAGAAGATAATTAGTAAACTTTATAAATCTAATTAGTATGTGGTTTGATTTAACGAAAGAGGCAAGAGTACAAGTTCTTGAGCAAACAGGTATAGCTAAAGGTTTGCCTGCGTTTGTTATTGAAAAAGATTGGTGGGTTTGTATTTTATTAAAGGCTATTTTTCAATCAAAATACAAGGATTCTATTATTTTTAAGGGAGGAACATCTTTAAGTAAAGCCTATCATTTGATTAATCGATTTTCAGAAGATATTGATTTAATTATTGACCGCCATTTATTAGGGTTTGATTCACTTGATTCTGGCACGAAAATCAAGAAATTAAGAAAAGCATCAGGTTCTTTTATCATCCACGAATTTCGAGAAGAATTGATACATCAATTAGAACAAATAGGTATTTCACAAGAGCAATACGAAATACGTTATAATGAAGAAGTAGATGATACCAGCGATCCGAACACCTTAGAGATTTACTATAACTCAGTAGTGCCTGTAAGTAATGCTTATATTCAACAACGTGTATTGTTAGAGATGGGTGCAAGGTCATTGACTGAGCCTATGGAAACAAAGTCTATTATTTCTTTTATAGACGAAAATTATAAGAGCCAACCTTTTTCAGAAAGAAGTTTTACCGTGCAAGTTGTTGTACCTACACGTACTTTTATTGAAAAGGTTTTATTACTTCACGAAGAATTTTCAAAACCTATTGATAAGATCAGAACAGATCGATTAACACGCCATTTGTATGATTTAGATAAAATAATGCAGTCAGATTATGGAGCAATTGCTTTAGCAGATGACGAATTGTTTAATACCATTGTTAAACATCGTAAAACAATTAATTCAATCAGAGGAATGGATTATTCGAATCATGTAAAAGGTAATTTAAGTATTATTCCACCTGATGAAGTTTTAGATAGATGGAAAGATGATTACAAAACGATGCAAGAAAATATGATTGTAGGAGAGTATTTAAGTTGGGATGATCTTATGCAGCAGATAAAAAGGATTGAAAATTTAGTCAACCAAATTTAAAATGATGAAACATGTTACAAAAAGTCAAAAATTGTAACACGTTATTTTTTCATGTTACAAAAATCCAAAAAACTTAACTTGAAAAAGTTACCATGAAATACACCAAATCTCAACTGAAATACCCCGAAATTGCTTTAGTAGAATGAATGTGGACTAGTGGTTTCAGAAGTAATATGAATTAATAAACAAGCGAGGTAAATAATTACCTCACTTGGTTTTTTTAATTCAAATACTCTTTTTCGGGTATGCGGGTGCAATATTCGGCGCCAAGATAGCGAGGGTCTCCATGCTTTTCAGACCAAAAACCATCGAGTGTATTTGCATCGATGCATTGGTAAACCGCTACGCCTTTGTATATTCTTTGATCTTCACCGATATAATTAAAGTTAATCACTAAAATATCGTTTTTAAAGAAACCCGTTCCTTGTTGTTGGTGATCGCCGATGCGCCATTTTGCAAGAATACGATTAGTATCGTCTAAAGATAAAATCAAAACTCCTTCGTATGAAAACACCGAACCTTCCTCTTGATTTTTTCCTTTAAAATGAAATTTTCCAACCAGATCTTTTATTTCCATTTTTGTATTTCTATGGTTCAAAACAACAAAAGTAACTTAAATTATTATAGTTTTTGGATTCACTTTCGCTTAGCCCGGTATTTACACATTGCGCGGAGTCGAAGTGACAGTTATTAACTTTCTTTTACTGCTTCGCTATATACTTTTAAAGCTCTTTCACGTGCAACACTATGCTCAATAATAGGTTTTACATAGTTTAAACTATTGTATTCGGGAAGCCATTTTTTGAGGTAAGCTTCATCTTTGTCAAATTTTTCACGTTGAAGACTTGGATTAAAAACTCTAAAATAAGGCGCGGCATCACAACCCGATCCTGCTGCCCATTGCCAGTTTCCGTTGTTGCAAGAAATTTTAACCAAAAAACACTTAAAAACGTATGGAAAAAACAAAATTTTTAAAACGGAAAGCGTTACTTTTATTAATAATTTTTATCACTTTTTGGAGTTGCCAAAAAGATGACTTTTATGAAAACCAAACTTCAGTTCAACAATCAACTGATGTTACATTCAAAAGAATTTCCTATAAGCATCTGAAAACAAATCAGAAAGCAATGGAAAAATTAGGAAAATTTACCTTGAGAAATAATTTGGAACAAAACAATCCCAATAATAACATTTTACAAAGAACTGTTTATAATGAACAGCTTGGAATAGAAATTGATACGATTGGTATTGTTTACATAGAAAAGGACGGATACCACACTATAACTTTACAAGCATATCAAGGAGACGAAAATGATGGAAAATTAAAAAATCTTGTCCTAAATCAAGAGAAAGACGGAAGTTATAGTGAGTATTTATTGGTATATGACCTTTCCGATGAAGAACTCGAAAAAGTAGAAAACAAAGAAAACGTTGATTTAATAGGGAACACTACCATATATGCGGTAACATCTAATTACAATCCGAGTGGATTTCCTCTAAACGACCCTGATTGCTGGGAAGATATTGTTATAGGACAAGTTGCTGTTCCTTGTGCTAGCGGATTGCATATGCCTGGTCAAGTTTGTGATTATGCTGGTGGTCCGGGAGCTGCATATGTCAAAGATGTGACTATAAAAGTAATTTCTGCAGGTTGTGGAATGGGAGGCGGAGGTGGAGGAGGCTCCACAGGAGGTAGTCCAGGTACAGGTGGTGGAGGTTCTGGAGGAGAAGCTAATCCAGGTACAGGTTCTAATCCTTCGAATCCAAATAACCCTTCTAATCCGGGAAATACAGTAAACCCTCAAGAGCCGGGATTTGCTGACCAAGACGGAAATCCTATCAGCACTACTCCTGTAAAGAATCCTGAATTATTAGAACTGGAAGACGAACAAGATGAGGATTGTGAACAGTTGAACGGTCTTAAAAACAAATCAGGATTTACATCAAGAATGAACACTCTGAAAAACAACCTTACGGGCACAAAAGAAAAAGGATTTATTATAAGGGATGTTCCTAATGACGAATTCTCGAATGTTGTGGATGGAGATAGTAATGGAAATATACCTTATCCTTTTGAAAGTCAAACACAAGAACAATTGTATAAAACTTATGGAACGGCACATAACCACCTTCAGAATAATCCTAAACACGTAGGCATTTTTACACCCGAAGATTTAGGTCCTTTGTTCTTAACAGGTTCTATATTAACTCATTCAGATAATCCATACCAACAGGAAACCGCTGATAAAGCAATTACGTTTGTAATAACAAACAAAGGTTTTTTTCGCTTAAAATTAAAGATATAAGTAAATTGTTAACCTTCCTTCAATCTTATGGGAGTTGGTCTGCTGATGAAATAAAAGTTTATCTTGAAGAAACTTTTCAAAATCCTGATAAATATAATATTACACCAACAGCATCACGTGAACAACAGATTATTGGGTTTTTACGATTTATTCAGGATAAAGATTTAGGAATAGATTTATTTGAGGGAAACCCTGTCACTTTTGACAATTGGAAAAAATTATCTTTAGTTGATAATGGCAACGGAAATTTTAGCTTTAATGAAGAACCTTGTAATTAATAAAAAAAAATAGAAATGAAAAATATAATTTTAAAAATAACAATTTTAATATTTCTTTCTTTGTCCTATAAAGGTACGAGTCAGACAATACTCGTTTGGGGAGAGAATAATGGCAATCTACCTGAAAACTTTTTGAGTTCAGGTCAATATTATTATAAAGATGTACACAATTATCTTGATAATTTTACTGGTACTTGGGAATACATAAATGGTAATGATAAATTTCAGATTATTTTAACCAAGGTAACAAATTATCATTATGTAAGTAATAATATAAATCTTAACTACTATAAAGATGCTATAAAAATTAGATATAAAAAATTTGAAAATAATATTTTAGTCTATGAATCTCCAATGCCTGACATACCTATGTTTAGATCAAAAGATGGATTTATTTTAGATGGCTACCTCCGTGATTATGGTCGTATTACAAAAACTGTTTACTACCCTTTAACGAATATGGTAAGAGCACAGGGAGGAGAACCTATTTATCCTCATTGTAGGATAACTAAAGAGTTAACAAGACATAACCAAACACCTAAAATATTTTTTAGCTTGGAATTGATTGATGTAGTCAATTATGATACAGAAACCTATACAGGGCAACCAACTTTTAGTATTCCTAATAATGTTGTGATGACAAAAGTAGATTAAAAACAAAAACTTCTTGCAACATCGGTTTTATGAAATGCGGAGTTTATCTCAAAGTTTAAACTTTTGTCATTATTAGCCACAAAGCCATTTTTCTTTCGCTGTTTTTTTATATTTTAGCAAAAGAAAAATGGCTTTGTTTCGTTTGGTAGTAATTGAAAGTTTTGTCCTTTTAAGTTCCGCACTTCATAAAGCCGCGGCCCGTTGGCAGAAAGCTCGTAGTCATTTAATTTTTGTGCAAAATAGGCTTCACCCCAACGCCAATCAATAAGTAAGTGCTTGCATAAAAAACTAGCCACAATCATTCGAACTCGATTGTGCATATAACCTGTAGCATTTAATTGTCGCATACCAGCATCCACAATGGGATAACCTGTTTTACCTTGACACCACAAATCAAATTCATGTTCGTTATTTCGCCATATAATATTATCGTATTTTGCTTTAAATGATTGCTGTACCACTTTTGGAAAATGATACAATATTTGCATAAAAAATTCTCTCCAAATTAATTCATTTAACCAAGTTTGATTGTGTTGAAGCGCAAAATAAACACATTTACGAATACTGATGGTACCAAATCGAAGCGCAATTCCTAGTTGCGTGGTGTGTTGCATTGCTGGGAAATCTCGATATTTATCATATTCTTTAATAATCGAAAGTTCGAGTTGAGGTGTTTTAAAAGTAATGTCCGTTTTTTCAAAACCAATTGTTTCTAGCGAATGAATCTCGCTAAACTCTTGTTTCAGAAAATTTGAGTAATCTATTTCGTAGGTTTGATAATGCTGCGGCGTTAGTTGCAGTTTCCATTGTTTGGAATAAGGTGTATAAACAGTATAGGGCAAACCATCTTTCTTTACAATATCATTTTTATCAAAAATAACTTGATCTTTAAAGGCTCGTAAAGCAATGTTTTTTGATTTTAAATACGTGTATATTTCAGTATCTCGTTTAATTGCAGCGGGCTCATAATCACGATTGCAATACACGGTTTGTAACTCATATTTTTCGGTTAACATTTTAAAAACATCGATTGGATGGTCATAAAAGGTTTGAATTTTAGAATCAAAATCTTTTAATTTTTGATTCATCGTTTCGAGTGCTTGGTGAATATAATCTACTCTTCGATCTTTTTTATCTTCAAATTGTTGTAAGATAGCTGGATCGAATATAAAGATAGGTAATACGGGATATCCAGACGATAAAGCGTGATGTAATCCAACAGTATCTTCTAATCGTAAATCTCTACGAAACCAAAAAATAGTAACTTGATTTTTCATTCAATTATTCGTTTTTTTAAGTATTTAGCCCTGAAATTGATCGGAAAAGCGGCGACTAATTTCAGGACTATTTAATGAAGTTACAAAAAATTAATTCCCTCTGTAAGTTGAATATCCAAAAGGTGATAATGTAATAGGAACGTGATAATGTTCGTTATCTGCAAGTTCAAACACCACATCTATAAACGGATAAAACGACTTTTGATTTAGCGATTTAAAATACGGTTGGGTATAAAACGTTAATTTATAAACTCCTACGTGGCTGGTTTTGCCTTGTTTTAAAAAATCTTTTACTCTTCCGTTTGCATCTGTCTTTTTTTCATCTACCGTTACCCAATGGTTATTTTTGTCCATTTTAGATAAAGTGATGGTTACATTTGGCGCTGGTTTTCCGGTAGAGATATCAAGAATATGACTTGATAATTGAAACGTGTTTTCTTGTGCAAAACTAAACTGAATAGAAGCGATAGTCGCTAAAATTAAGATAATTACCTTTTTCATTTGACGTTAAAATGTGTATTAGATTTTTTTTTTGAATTAAAAATACTCTATATTTTTAATGTATAGAATGTTTTAGTTCTTTTTTAAGATAAATCTGAATAGAGAGAAAAAAAAGGAATTGTTTCGTTACAATTCCTTTTTAAGTATATATTTTAATAAACTATTTAACCGTTTTATTTGTACTAATTGCAATTCGGTTCCAAGCGTTAATGGTAACAACTGCCATAATAACTTGCGCAATGTAATTTGGCGAAAAAAGTTTTTCGGCTTCACTGTATGTTTCGTTGCTTAATCCGTTGTTGGTTATTAAAGTAACTTCTTCGGTGATGGCTAAAATAACACGTTCTTCTTCCGTGAAAAGTTGGGTTTCGCGCCAAGCATTCAGTAAAAAAATACGTTGGTTGGTTTCGCCTTGTTTTAACGCATCTTTGGTATGCATATCGATACAAAAAGCACAGCCGTTTATTTGTGAAGCTCGAATTTTAATTAATTCTAAGTGGGTTTTATTTAAATCAGAATGTCCCAAATATTTCTCTAAACCAAACATAGCTTCGTAAGCTTTTGGTTCTAATTCCTGAATATTGATTCGTTTTTGCATAACTAAATCATTTAATAATACAAAGGTAAAATATTTGGTAGCGTAAAATCTTAAACTGGTTTAAGACTTGGATTTCTTTTTAATTTCGCTTAAATATTCGGGTGTCATATTAAGGTAAGATGCTAAAAGGTGTTTCGGGATTCGGTTAGTGAATTCTGGTAAGTTATCGTTGAAATGATGATAAAATTCTTCTCTCGAGAAATTGAATAAATACTTGGTTATGAGTAAATATGCGGCGTAGGCACGTTGAAAAACCAGACGAAAATAGCGTTCAAATTCTGGAATTTGTTTTACTAATTCTTCTTGATTTTCGTATGTAATCGCCAAAACCTCACAATTTTCGATGGCCTGAATTCCAAATTCCGATTTAAAGGAAGCCCCAAACGCCATATAATCGGTAAGCCACCAATTTTCAATTGCAAATTGTATTGTTTGCTCTAAGCCTTTGTCGTTGGTAAAAAACAAGCGCAAGCATCCTTTTTTTACAAAATAATGCGTATTGCAAATGCTATTTTCGTGTAATAGTATGCTTTTTTTGGTTAGCATTTTTTCTTGGAAAAAGAGAAGTAGTTCTGATTCTTTTTCTGGATTTAATTGGACTTGTTTTTTTATATGATAAATTAGTTCGTTACTCATTTGATAAAGTTATGTGTTACAATTTACGAATTTATAGTTTGTGATAAAAGTTGCCGAAACTTAGTTTTTAGCCCCGATTGTAGCGGCATCCTTTTATTGAAGAGGCAGAGCTTTGCGAAGCCCTGAAATAAAAGATACAGCGAAAAGCGGGATGCAAGCGTTTGTTTGATGGAAATTTGTAAACGCTACAAAAAAACAGTTAGTTAGAATAGTTCTAAATTATAATCGTTAACAATTATTAAAAGTTTAATTGTAATAAAAGTGGTAAATTGTAGTTGAATTACAGTAACAGAATTTATAAAAAAATAGAATATGGCTTTTGATATTGAAATGATTAAAAAAGTGTATGAAACGATGCCAGCACGTGTGGATAAAGCGCGCGAATTAGTTGGTAGACCTTTAACACTTTCTGAGAAGATTTTGTATGCTCACTTATGGGAAAAAACTCCTTCTCAAAAGTTTGAAAGAGCAAAAGATTATGTTGATTTTGCTCCAGACCGTGTGGCATGTCAAGATGCGACTGCACAAATGGCTTTATTGCAATTTATGCATGCTGGGAAAGAAAAAGTTGCTGTACCAACAACGGTACATTGTGATCACCTAATTCAGGCAAAAGTTGGTGCAAAAACGGATTTGGCTGTAGCAAATTCACAATCTAAAGAGGTATTTGATTTCTTATCGTCTGTTTCAAATAAATATGGTATTGGTTTTTGGAAACCTGGAGCAGGTATTATTCACCAAATTGTATTAGAAAATTACGCATTTCCGGGAGGTTTAATGATAGGTACCGATTCGCATACAGTAAACGCAGGTGGTTTAGGTATGTTAGCTATTGGTGTTGGTGGTGCCGATGCTGTTGATGTAATGGCTGGTATGGCTTGGGAATTAAAATTCCCGAAATTAATTGGAGTAAAATTAACAGGAAAACTTAACGGTTGGACGGCTCCTAAAGATGTAATTTTAAAAGTAGCGGATATTTTAACTGTAAAAGGAGGAACAGGCGCTATTGTTGAATATTTTGGCGAAGGTGCAAAATCTTTATCCTGTTCAGGTAAAGGTACAATCTGTAACATGGGAGCAGAGATTGGAGCAACAACTTCTACTTTTGGTTACGACGATTCTATGCGTAGATATTTAGCCGCTACAGGTCGCCAAGATATCGTTGATGCTGCAGATAAAATTGCGGATTATTTAACAGGTGATGCTGAGGTTTATGCTAACCCAGAGCAATATTTTGATCAAGTAATCGAAATTAATTTATCGGAATTAGAACCACATATTAACGGACC
>CANRKI010000095.1 GCA_947631175.1 uncultured Flavobacterium sp. | reverse complement strand
CATAAAAAATGCCCCCAAAAGTGTCTAACTTTTTGGGGGCAGTGTAAAAATTAGGCAGCTTTTTTATTTTTTGCGTTTCCTAGTTTTACAACAGCTTTTAAAGCTGCAGTTGTAAAACTAGGTCGCGCTTTACGCACTCGCTCTTACTCCATTACATTTTGTAAGGAGCTCAAACAAAGCTACAATCGCTAACGCGTTTGGTTATACATTTAAAGTTAATACCAAGGTCTTGGCTTTTTCGGCAACATTCTCAAGAACCAAAACGTGAACCGCACGATCCAAAGTGCCAAAACCAGCAACCACGCCAGCGTTAACGTCATCACGAATAATATATTCAATTTGGTTGTTATCTAAAATGTTTCGCACCGCTAAAGCATTAATTTCGCTGCCCGAATAAACTGTTACATATTCCATATTTTTTAAATTTTAGTTATACCATATGTTCTGGTCGAACAATTGCATCAAAATCTGCTGCTGAAATGTAGCCCGATTTTATGGCTTCTTCTCGCAAAGTCGTTCCGTTTTTATGCGCGGTTTGTGCAATTTCGGCTGCTTTATAATATCCAATTTTAGGATTTAGAGCCGTAACTAACATAAGCGATTTTGATAAAAGTTCGTCAATTTTTTGTTGATTGGGTTCGATTCCAACCGCACAATTATCGTTAAAAGATACACAAGCATCGCCAATTAATCGCGCAGATTGTAAAAAGTTTGCCGCCATAACAGGTTTAAAAACATTAAGCTCAAAATGACCTTGTGTGCCCGCAAAACTAATTGTTGTATCGTTTCCTAAAACTTGAGCGCAAACCATGGTGAGTGCTTCGCATTGTGTAGGATTTACCTTTCCAGGCATTATTGATGATCCAGGTTCGTTTTCTGGAATCAAAATTTCGCCAATTCCACTTCGTGGTCCTGATGCGAGTAACCTAATATCATTTGCAATTTTATACAAACTTACAGCGGCTTGTTTTAAAGCTCCATGCGATTCTACAATGGCATCGTGGGCGGCAAGCGCTTCGAATTTATTTGGTGCCGTTACAAACGGATAGCCAGTGAATTCAGAGATGTATCGCGCAACTAAAGCATCATAGCCTTTAGGGGTGTTCAATCCAGTGCCAACGGCAGTACCGCCTAAGGCAAGTTCGGACAAATGAGGTAAGGTGTTTTTTATGGCCCGAATCGAAAATTCAAGTTGTTTTGCGTAACCAGATATTTCTTGTCCCAAAGTGAGTGGTGTAGCATCCATTAAATGTGTGCGGCCAATTTTTACAATATCTTTAAAATCGATTGATTTTTGTAATAAAGTTTCTTGTAGTTTTTGTAAACCCGGTAGGGTGTAGGTTACCACTTCGTGATATGCGGCAATATGCATCGCTGTTGGAAAAGTATCGTTAGAGGATTGTGATTTGTTGACATCATCATTAGCCTTGACGTATAATTCCTCAGTTAATTTTTTTTCTAGTAGTTGTTGAGCTCTGTTGGCAATCACTTCGTTTATGTTCATGTTCGATTGCGTGCCCGAGCCCGTTTGCCAAATAACCAGCGGAAATTCATTGTGGTGTTTGCCTTCAATAATTTCGTCACAAACTTTAGCAATAAGATTTTTTTTATCTTCGGCTAAAACATCTAATTTATGATTGGTAAATGCAGCCGCTTTTTTTAAAATGGCAAAGGCTTTAATAATTTCGTGTGGCATCGATGCTTTTGGGCCAATTTTAAAATTCTCTAAGGAACGTTCTGTTTGTGCGGCCCATAATCTATCCGCAGGAACTTTTATTTGTCCCATGGTATCTTTCTCTATTCTAAATTCCATAATAAATATCTTTCTGAATAATAGACTTCTATAAATATAACGAAAATAAATTGCAATTTATGATTGTTTAAGATGTATTTAGGGTGTATATTTGCTCTGAATTCATAAAACTTCCGGAATACTATGTTTCAATTTCAACAATTTTTAGGATTCTTAGTTTTCCTTGGTGTTTTCACTATGGGATTTTGGTTAATGATTTTCTTAATTAACTTCGTTATCTACTGGGCAATCGGTGGAGCTGCGGAATTAATTAAAGAAAGAAACGCTAAGAACGCTGCATAAGTATATACTTATCACGGAATAAAAAGAGGCTATTAATAGTCTCTTTTTTTTATTTTAATAAATAAATTATAGTTAAAAATGCATCAAATAGTAAATCTACAAGGAAAAGAGTTGTATGTGGAATATCTTTTACAAGATAAAAGTAAGCCTACATTAGTTTTTTTACATGATAGTTTAGGTTCTGTTCAATTATGGCGTGACTTTCCTCACAAAATTGCTGAAGAAACACAATGTAATATGTTACTTTATGATAGGTTAGGTTATGGTAAGTCTGCTAAAATGAGTGCTGAAGAACGACCTAATAATTACATGGAGATTGAAGCAGATGTTTTGAACGAGTTATTTGTGTATTTAGAAATTGAAAATGCCATTTTATTTGGCCATAGCGATGGAGGTACAATTGTGCTGTTGGCTGCCAGTAAATATTCGGAAAAAATTAAAGGCGTAATAGCTGAGGCTGCTCATATTTTTGTAGAGGAGCAAACAATTGCTGGAGTTGAGGCGGCTATTGCTAGTTATTGTAATACAAATTTGCCAGAACGTTTGGCAAAATACCACGGAGATAAGGTTGATCGATTGTTTAAGGCATGGACAGAAACTTGGACAAGGGCTTCGTACCGCGATTGGAATATAGAACATTTTTTATCTAAAATATCTTGTCCTTTACTTTTTATTCAGGGAGAATTGGATGAATATGGTACATTAGAGCAAGTAGATAAAACTGTTGAACAAGTTAGTGGTTTAGCAGAAAAGTTTATACTTCCAAACACAGGGCACACTCCTCATAAAGAAGCTACAGATCTTGTGCTTATTAAAACTATAGATTTTATACAAAATATTTTAAAAAGTTAATTGGTTTTTAGATTTATCCAATTATAAAAAACGATATGGAATTAACTAATGTAATTCCATATCGTTTTTTTTGTATTTAATTCTTGTAAAACTTTTTTGGTAATGTTGTGTTCTGGTTTGTCAAGATTTGGGTCTTCTTTTAAAACCTCAATCGCATAATGTCGTGCGTATTGTAAAATTTCTTGATCTTTCACTAAATCTGCAATTTGTAAATTTAAAACACCGCTTTGTTGTTTTCCCATTAAATCGCCAGGACCACGAAGTTTTAAATCAACTTCACTTAATTCAAAACCATCATTTGTTCGCACCATGGTTTCCATACGAACTTTGGTATCTGCGCTTAGTTTATTTCCTGTCATTAATACACAATAGCTTTGCTCGGCTCCACGACCAACACGACCACGTAATTGGTGTAATTGAGATAGACCAAATCGTTCAGCACTTTCAATAATCATTACTGATGCGTTTGGTACATTTACCCCAACTTCAATAACTGTTGTAGCAACCATAATATTTGTTTTTCCGGCAGCAAAACGTTCCATTTCAGCATCTTTATCGGCAGGTTTCATTTGTCCGTGTACAATAGAAACGGTATAATCGGGTAGCGGGAAATCGCGTGAAATACCTTCGTAACCATCGATTAAGTTTTTATAATCAAGACTTTCGGATTCCTTAATTAAGGGATAAACAATATAAACCTGTCTTCCTTTTGCAATTTCTCGTTTTATAAATCCCCAAACCAATAATCGTTTGCTCTCGAAAAAGTGCATGGTTTCTATAGGTTTACGTCCTGGAGGTAATTCATCAATAACAGAAACATCTAAATCGCCATATAAACTCATAGCGAGTGTACGCGGAATAGGTGTTGCCGTCATGACTAAAATATGTGGTGGCAATTGGTTTTTCATCCATAATTTAGAGCGTTGTTCTACTCCAAATCGGTGTTGTTCATCAATAATAGCCAAGCCTAAATTTTTAAATTGAACTTTATCTTCTAATAAAGCATGTGTTCCAATTAATATTTGAATTTCGCCTGATAATAATTGTTCGTGAATCTCACGGCGCTCTTTTGCTTTTGTAGAGCCGGTTAGGATACGAATGTTGATTCCTAATGGTTTTGCCATTTCGCTTAATCCTATAAAATGTTGATTGGATAAAATTTCGGTAGGAGCCATTAAACAAGCCTGAAAATCGTTGTCTAAAGCAAGTAACATGCTCATTAAAGCAACAACCGTTTTACCAGAACCAACATCACCTTGCAACAATCGATTCATTTGCGAATGTCCACCCATATCATTTCTAATTTCTTTTAAAACGCGTTTTTGCGCATTTGTTAAATCAAATGGTAAATGATTGTGGTACATTTTATTAAAAAAATCGCCAACTTTTTCAAATCGGTAACCTTTAATTTTTTGTTTGTTTAGTAGATTTTTACTTATAAGTTGAAGTTGAATGAAAAAGAGCTCTTCAAACTTTAATCTAAATTGAGCTTTGGTTAGTTTTTCTTGATCTTTTGGAAAATGAATATTGACTAAAGCTTCGGATTTCGAGATTAATTGTAATCTATTTATTATGGTATCTGGTAAAGTTTCTGTAAACAGTTTATACGTTTCTGTTAGCAGTTGTTGCATCATTTTAATAATTACTTTATTAGTGATGCCTTTCAAACTTAATTTTTCGGTAGATGGATATATAGCTTGTAAACCTGCATTAATTTTTTTGGATTGATGCTCTTCTAGCAATTCCATTTCTGGATGCGCCATATTAAAAACACCATTAAAGTATGTTACTTTTCCAAAAATGACATAAGGAACATTAATTTTAATGTTTTCTTGTATCCATTTTGCACCCTGAAACCACACCAATTCCATTGTATTTGTGCCATCTACAAAGGTTGCAACTAATCGCCTTCCGCGTTTTTGTTCGACTGTTTTTAGATGTACAATTTTACCTACAATCTGTATTTCAGATGATAGGGTAGGGTTTAACTCGTTAATTTTGTAATAGCTGCTACGATCTACGTAACGATTGGGATAAAGGTTTATTAAATCCCCATATTTGTGTATGTTTAATTCCTTGCGCAGAATTTCTCCGCGTTTTGGACCAACACCTTTTAAATATTCTATTGGAGTTTCTAATAAATTTACCATAGGAAACTTTTATATAGCGAAGATAAGTTATAATTTAGGAAAATAAAAAATCGATTCCAATCTAATGAAAATTTTAAAACTTTGTTTTTTTACCTTGTTATACTTAACAAGCTCAAACATAACGGCTCAGAATAAAAACGTAGATTTTATCGCTGCGGATATATTTTTGCAACCTAATTTTGAAAAAAAAGAAATACATGCAAAAGTTGTTTATGAATTTGAAGTAAAAAAAAATACAGATACAATTTATTTAGATGCTCAAAATATTGACTTTCAGTCTGTAAAAATCAATAATAAAACAGTTGGTTTTGCTAGTACAAACAAGCAATTAAAACTTTTTAAAGGATATAGAAAAGGAAAAAATTTTGTAGAAATTTTATATAAAACCAAACCTAAGCAAACGGTTTATTTTACGGGTACGCCTAATAAACATCAAATATGGACGCAAGGACAAGGCAAATATACCTCACATTGGTTGCCTAGTTTTGATGATGTAAACGAAAAACTAATTTTCAATACTACAATTACTTATCCAGAATCGTATATCGTTTTATCTAATGGTCAATTAATTAACACAAAATTGGAGAACGGTTTAAAAACTTGGAGTTATAAAATGACTGAACCCATGTCGAGTTATTTGTTGATGTTTGCTATTGGTGATTATATTAAATTTACTGAGAAAACAGAAAATAATACACCGCTAGAGTTTTATTTAAAGCCAGAAGATGCTTCAAAATATAACACAACATATAAATATTCGGTTCAAATTTTTAATTTTTTAGAAAACGAGATTGGGGTTAAATATCCGTGGCATGTGTACCGACAAGTTCCTGTAGATGACTTTTTATATGCCGGAATGGAGAATACTACCGCAACTGTTTTTTCTCAAGATTACGTGGTGGATGCTATTGGTTTTAATGATAAGAACTATTTAAACGTTAATGCTCATGAGCTGGCGCATCAATGGTTTGGTAATTTTGTAACAGCTAAAGAGAGCAAACATCATTGGTTGCAAGAAGGATTTGCTACATATTATGCTTTACTTGCTGAACGTGCTATTTTTGGTGAGAATTACTTTAATTTTGAATTGTATGATATGGCCGAAGCTCTTATTCGTGCTCAAAAAAGTGATAAAGAACCTATACTTTCGGCCAAGGCATCTAGCCTAACTTTTTATAAAAAGGGAGCTTGGGCTTTGCATTATTTACAGAGTAAAATTGGAAAAGCGGCGTTTAATTTGGCTGTGAAAAATTATTTAGAAAAGTATAGATTTCAGAACGTAGATACTGATCAGTTTTTAGCAGAAGTAGAAAATGTCTCGAATTATGAAACTACTGATTTTAAAAAGCGTTGGTTAAATTCGGCTGAGTTTCAAACAGAAGATGCTTTTCAGATTCTAACACAAAATAAAAGTATTTCTCAGTACTTAGAGATTGGAAAAAAATACGAAGTCGATTTAAAAGATAAAAAGCAAGAATTCATCACTATTTTAAATTCTGATGCTTATATCAATTGTAAAGAAGAAGTTGTTTATCAATTAGGAAAAGAAAATCCCACAGAGTTAAATGATTTTTTTACTATAATTTCTAATTCATCAAATTTAAAATTACGTCAAGCTTTTATAAGAAGTCTTGGTAAAGTAACTGCGGATTATAAAGAGTTTTATAAGCAATTTTTAAATGACTCATCGTACGTAACTCAAGAAATTGTTTTAAAGAATATGTGGTCTGCCTTTCCAGAAGATCGTGAGAATTTATTACAAACTACTCAAAATTGGATTGGATTTAACGATAAAAACTTACGAATAACTTGGCTAACTTTAGCGCTGGCTACACCAGATTATAAGCAAGATCAAAAGGTTTTATTTTATGATGAATTATTAAAATACACCCAGTTAGGATATGAAAGTACGACCAGACAATATGCAATTATGAATTTACTTTATTTGAATGCGAACGATACAAATGTATTAAAAAGTTTAGCAAATGGTTTGGTACATCATAAATGGCAATTTGTAAAGTTTAGTAAAGATATTATTCGAAATCAATTAGAAAAAGATAAATACCGTGAATATTACCAAAGTATTTTAATGGATTTAAATAACGATGTAAAAAATAGTTTAGAAAGAATTTTACAAGAAAAACCCAGCTCATAAATAAGCTGGGTTTTCTACCATAAAACTAAACTAACTAATATAATTATTGAACTTTTTTGTAAAAGTACTTTGTAAAGGTATCATCCTTATAATCATAAGTTTCAACCACTATGTTTCCAGCATCATCAAATGTTAAATTTGAAACTTTTGATCTATCAGCATGAATATAATTTCCTGATTCTGTTTCACGTAAATTCGCTACCGTTTTACCGTTTTCATTACGAACAGTGTAGCCTTTTTTGTCTAAAGTAACATAAAAAGTTTTGCCTAAACTTTCATATTTTCCACTTCTATCCACATCGATGTAGCGTTTTACACCATCAATGGTTACTTCTACGTTTTTATCAACTTTTATAGGCGTAACAATTTGTTCTTTATTTAAAGCTCCCGAATCAGGATTTCTAAATCTAATATCCTGTTCTTTAATTGTATTTTCCTTTTTTATAATCGTTTTTTCACCCTCAGAATCCTTAACTTTAATAACTTTTTCTTTTACTTCTTCTTGTATGTTTTTATTTTGAGCAAAGCTCGTTACTGAAAATGTACTGATTACAAGTAAACTATAAATTATTTTTTTCATATTTTTATTATTTATTTCTTATTTTATTAAACTTAAAAAACATAGTTAAATTGTTTTAAGTATAATAAAATTCGATGTATAGTCTTAAAAAGCCGATAAAAAACCTCTATTCATCATGTTTTAAATTATTTTAGATATCGGATAATAATCAATATATTTGCAAATTCAATTAAATAAACGAATAAGAGTATAACTCGATTATATAAAAATATAAATTAATGAAAGCAGGTATTGTAGGTTTACCAAACGTTGGAAAATCAACGTTATTTAACTGTTTGTCTAATGCTAAGGCACAAAGTGCAAACTTCCCATTCTGTACTATCGAACCTAATATAGGTGTTGTAAATGTACCAGATCCAAGATTACAAAAATTAGAAGAACTTGTTAATCCTGAGCGTGTTTTACCAGCAACTGTTGAGATTGTTGATATCGCAGGTTTAGTTAAAGGAGCTAGCAAAGGTGAAGGTTTAGGAAATCAGTTTTTAGGTAACATTCGAGAATGTAATGCAATCATTCACGTTTTACGTTGCTTTGATAATGATAATATTGTTCACGTTGATGGAAATGTAAATCCTATTCGCGATAAAGAAACAATTGATATTGAATTACAGTTAAAAGATTTAGAAACGGTTGAGAAACGTATCGAAAAAGCTAAAAAATTAGCAAAAACAGGAAATAAAGAAGCGGTTATTGAAGCGGGTTTATTAGATAAAATTAGAGCTGTTTTATTAGAAGGGAAATCGGCTCGTGTAGTTGTTCCTACGAATGAGGAAGAGCAAGACGTGTACGATTCTTTTCAACTAATCACTGCTAAACCAGTACTTTATGTTTGTAATGTAGACGAAGGTGCAGCTGTAAACGGAAACGCTTATGTAGAGCAGGTTAAAGAATTAGTAAAAAACGAAAATGCTGAAGTTATTGTTTTAGCTGTTGGTACAGAAGCAGATATTACTGAATTAGAAACGTATGAAGAGCGCCAAATGTTTTTAGAAGATTTAGGTTTACAAGAGCCAGGTGTTTCTAAATTAATCCGTTCGGCATATAAACTTTTAAACTTACAAACGTATTTTACAGCTGGTGTTAAAGAAGTTCGCGCTTGGACTATTAACATTGGTGATACAGCTCCAAAAGCAGCTAGTGTTATTCACACTGACTTTGAAAAAGGTTTTATCCGTGCAGAAGTTATTGCATATGATGATTATGTGGCTTTTGGTTCGGAAGCTAAAGTAAAAGAAGCTGGAAAATTACGTGTAGAAGGAAAAGAATATATTGTTAAAGATGGTGATGTAATGCACTTCCGTTTTAACGTATAATTTTGAATAGACTATAATTATAAAATGGGTGTACGTTTAAATTCGTACACCCATTTTTTTATCAATTAAATTATGAATCAACATCATTTTAAAATAGAATTAAACTGGACGTTAAAACAAAAACCAAACGATTTTGTAGGTAAATTCTACACTAAAAATCACATTGTAAATTTTAGTGATAAATCAAGTTTAGAACTTTCTGCAGCTAAAGGCTTTAAAGGCGATCCAAGTTTGCATAATCCTGAGGATTTATTGTTGTCTAGTTTGGCGTCGTGTCACATGATGTCCTACTTATATTGTTGTTCTATCGAGAAAATAGAAGTTCTATCATACACTGATCAGGCTCAAGCTGTTTTAGAAACTTTTGCTGATGGTAGCGGAAAAATTACAAAAGTGATATTAAATCCTATAATTAAAATAGCAAATATAGAACATAAACAACGTGCTTTAGATTTACATAAAAAAGCCAACCAATTGTGTTTTATTGCCAATTCATGCAATTTCGAAGTGCTTCATAATCCAGTAATCAGTGATATGTAACTTTTTTAGACAAGAAAATCTACTTAATATGTTTAAAAAATCCTGCTACAAAAATTTCTAATTTCAAAGTTTATAATTTTTTGTAATTACGATGACCTAGTATATTTTCTCTTCAATAGTTTTTAAATATTAGATAAATAATACAATCAAAAATCTTTTAAACCTAAAGAATATAAAGGCTGATGTTATTAACAGCCTTTATTATTTCTAAAAAAAATGAAAAGAAATAGTAGGTTAACTATCTATTTCAACCTCATTTTCTATGGCAAAATCGTGCCATTTTTGCCATTTTGCTGCATTCGCAAATTCGCCTTCTGTTCCGTAATAATATAACAATCGCTGTGTGGCATATCCATAAACCATATTCTTATTCGCTTTTTCGTAATACGAAACAGCTTTTTTAGCATTTGTTTTTACGCCGTAGCCAAAATCATAAAGAATCCCGTAATATATCAATGAATACGTTTCTTCGTAATCTCGTTTTAGATATTCGATTAACTCTTTAAATTGACTTTTTTGATAGAATATCTCTGCAATTTGTGCATATCGGTATTCGTATTTTTTCTCGGC
>CANRKI010000094.1 GCA_947631175.1 uncultured Flavobacterium sp. | reverse complement strand
CTTTAACTCCTTCACCAGTAGTATCAACTTTTTCAACAGATGAATTTGTCATGATTTTAATTCCAGATTTTTTTAGCGAACGCTCAAATTGTTTCGAGATATCCTCATCTTCAACCGGAACAATGTTTGGCATAAATTCAACAATAGTAACATCAGTTCCCATTGAGTTGTAAAAATGAGCAAATTCAACTCCAATAGCACCCGAACCAACTACGATAAGTTTTTTAGGTTGTTCGGCTAAAGTCATTGCTTGGCGGTAACCAATAACTTTTTTCCCATCTTGAGGCAGGTTTGGTAATTCGCGTGAACGTGCTCCTGTAGCGATAATAATATGATCAGCAGTGTAATTTTCAACAATTCCGCCATCAAAAGTAACTTCAACGGTTTTACCTGCTTTTACTTTTCCATAACCATATATTACATCAATTTTATTTTTTTTCATTAAGAATTGAACACCTTTGCTCATTCCTTCAGCAACTCCACGAGAGCGTGAAATTACAGCATTAAAATCTTTATCAACTTCACCGTTAATGGTTAATCCATAATCAGCAGCATGTTTTAAATAATCAAATACTTGAGCGGACTTAAGCAAAGCTTTTGTAGGAATACACCCCCAGTTTAAGCAAATTCCACCTAAATTTTCCTTTTCTACAACGGCAACTTTAAAACCTAATTGAGAAGCGCGAATAGCAGTTACGTATCCGCCTGGTCCACTTCCTAAAACAATAATGTCGTATTTCATAGTGATTAATTTCTGTCTTTAGTTTATTAGCGAAAATAATGATAATTTTAATAATTATCAATTTAAATTGTTTTGAAATTGAGATTCGTATAATTTTTTGTAATATCCGTCTTTTATTTTGAGTAAATCGTAATGATCGCCTTGTTCTATAATCTTTCCTTTATCCATTACTATGATTCTATCTGCATGCTGAATGGTAGCTAATCGATGGGCAATTATAATTGATGTAGCATCTTTTGTGATGGTTTCAATTGCCTTTTGTA
Source organism: uncultured Flavobacterium sp. (assembly GCA_947631175.1). Lineage (GTDB taxonomy): Bacteria > Bacteroidota > Bacteroidia > Flavobacteriales > Flavobacteriaceae > Flavobacterium. Next base: position 9,298 of record CANRKI010000094.1, on the reverse strand, counting down.
TTAACTCTTCGCTGTATGAGTCGATTGATGAGGTTGCTTCGTCTAGTATCAAAATATTTGGTTTTGCAACATAGGCGCGTATAAAGGATATTAATTGGCGTTGGCCTGAGGATAACATACTGCCTCGTTCTTTCACATTAAAATCATAGTCTCCTGGGAGTTGCATGATAAAGTCGTGAGCACCAATTACTTTTGCAGCATCTATTACTTGCTCCTTGGTAATGTCTGGGTTGTAGAGCGCAATGTTGTTGAATATTGTATCTGCAAATAAAAACACATCTTGTAATACAACGGCAATATTTTTACGTAAATCATCAACTTTGAATTGATAAATATCTTGACCGTCTAATAAAATACGGCCCGAGTCAATATCATAAAATCTATTTAATAAGTTTATAATTGTTGATTTTCCTGCGCCGGTTGATCCAACAATAGCAATGGTTTCGCCAGATTTAACGTGTAGGTTTATTCCTTTTAATATTTCTTCTCCTTCAATATAGCTGAATCTAACGTTTTGTAAATCGATGTCTCCTTTTAAATGAGGTAAAGATTGATTTCCAGTAGGTTGTATGTTTTCGGTATGGTCTAAGACTTCAAAAACTCTTTCGGCCGAAATGATTCCCATTTGTAATACGTTAAATTTATCGGCAATTTGACGTAACGGGTTAAATAACATTTGTATGAATAATGTGTACGAAAATAAGTCACCAAAAGTTGTACTTGTATCTCCGTTAATAATTTGATGACCACCGTACCAAACAACAGCTGCAAGTGTTAGTGATGATAAAATTTCGGAAACCGGGAAGAAGATCGAGTTGTATAAAATATTTTTTAACCAAGCTTTATTATGTGCCATGTTTATTTTCTCAAAACTTTTAAACTCTTGGTCCTCTCTATTAAAAAGTTGTACGATTTTCATTCCTGATAATCTTTCTTGAACAAAAGTATTTAAGTTTCCTACTTGAGTTCGAACTTCTTGAAAGGCAACTTTCATTTTTTTCTGAAAGATTCGAGTAGCATAAACCAATAAAGGCATGGAAAGAATTGGGATAATACTTAATTCCCAGTTCATACTAAACATAAAGAAAAGTACCACAATCATTTTTAAAACGTCAGAAAAGATCATGAATAAACCTTGCGAAAAAATACTCGCAATATTTTCGATGTCCGATACTGTTCGAGTTACAATTTTACCTAGAGGTTCGGTATTAAAATATTTTACTTTAAAGTTTATGATGTGGATAAAAAGCTTCTCTCTAATATCTTTTACGATATCTTGACCTAACCAATTGGCGAAATAGGTGAATAAAAACTGAAAAGAAACCTCGCCTAAAAGCACAATAGCCATTAATGCAATGTATAAAACTAAGCCGTTTAAATCTTTAAATTTGATATATAAATCGACGGTTTGTTTTAATAAATAGGGACGTAAAGCGGCGAATACAGATAATAAGACAGCAAAAAATATTACCCAAATAAATTTTGATTTATAAGGTTTGGCATATTTTAAAACTTTTATAAGCGAATCTGTATTTATTAATTTCATGTTTAAAGGTATGGGTAAGTTACTTTTGTTAAATATAAACCATGAGCTGGGACCGAGAATCCCGCTTTTTTTCTTGATTTACTTTCAATTACATCTCTAAAACCATCAAGGTCTATTTTTTCTAAGCCAACATTAATTAGTGTACCAACAATGGCACGTACCATATTGCGTAAAAAACGATCGGCAGTTATAGTAAACATAAGTTTGTCATTCTCTTGAGTCCAAACCGCTTGTGTGATTTTACAATTAAAGGTGTGAACGTCTGTGTGAGTTTTCGAAAAGCATTCAAAATCAATGTATTCAAATAAAATTTTTGCAGCTTCATTCATTTTATCAATATCTAAAGGTTGATGTTGGTACCAACTTCCTTCGTGAATAAAAGCGTTTTTAAAAGTATGAATATGATATTCGTATGTACGTGCGATAGCATCAAAACGAGCGTGAGCTTGGTCATGCAATTTAATAAAATCATAAACAACAATGTCCTTTGGTAAAAAAGAATTCATTTTTTTTACTAACACACTTGTTTCTATTTCTTGCTCATAATCAAAATGAGCATACATATTTGTAGCATGTACACCAGCATCCGTTCTACCAGCACCAACTAAATCAATAGGTGTGCGTAATAATGTGCCTAAGGCGTTGTTTAAAACTTCTTGAACCGAAATCGCATCGGGTTGCATTTGCCAACCGTGATAATTTTTGCCATTATAAGCAAATTTTATAAAATATCTCAAAACAATTTTTTAATGATAGTAGGTTGCAAATATAAGGGTTTTATAGGTATTTATAAGGTAATCCATGTTTTAGGTATGCATTTTGTTTTATATTTACACCACACAAATTAACAAGTATGAAATTTATTTTTACAGCTATTAGTATTCTTTATTTTGGAATAGCTTTGGGGCAAAATTTTGAAGAATATTTTTATAACAAATCCCTACGTTTTGACTTTGTTTTTGAAGGAAATAAAAAGCAGACGCAAGTAACTTTACAACCTTTGGTTCAAACAGATCAATGGCATGGTCGCACGGTTAACTTAAATCAAAATAATTTACAAGGTGATGCGCAAATTAATGTAATTGATATCAAATCAAAAAAAATAATTTATACGCAATCTTTTTCGTCTTTGTATATGGAATGGTTAACTTTAAAACAAGCAGATAGTCAGGTTTTTAAGACCGAACAAGTTTTATATATTCCTTATCCAAAAAATAAATTTAAAGTCGAAATGTACTTTTTTAACAACAATAAACCTCAAAAAGCATACGAGCAAGTTTTTAATTTGGTAGAAAAAAATGTTACAACTTTGCCAAAAGCAAATCCTGCCTTTACCGTTTTAAATAAAGCGACAAATACCAAAAGTCCAATTAATGTTGCTATTGTAGCCGAAGGGTTTAAAAATAATGAAATGGATACTTTTACTAAGTATGCGCAAAAAACTGTTGCGGTTTTATTTAAACATCAAGCTTTTGCTAAGCACAAAGATGCGTTTAATATTTATGCTGTTTATACTGAATCAAAGGATTCAGGTGTATCATCATTAACAACAAACGAATATAAAAATACGGTAGCGCAATCAAGTTTTGGGACTTTTAATTCCGAAAGATATTTAACCACCTCTAAGTTATTTCACTTACACGACCAATTAACAGGCATTCATTACGATCATTTAATTATAATCGCAAATACAGATGTTTATGGCGGTGGCGGAATTTACAACGCATATACACTTACATCAACTTTTGATAAAACCTTTGATCAAGTAGTTGTGCATGAATTTGGTCATAGTTTTGCAGGTTTAGGTGACGAGTATTTTTATGAAAACGATGTGTTTTCTGATGCAGCAAAGCATAATCAAGTAGAACCTTGGGTTAAAAATAATACCACTTTGGTTGATTTTGATTCGAAATGGAAATCAAAACTCGAAGAAAATACTCCAATTCCTACGCCTTACACCAATGACAAAACCGATCGAGTAGGGGTTTACTTAGGAATTGAAAACGGTAAAGTTTACATCCCACATCAAGATTGTAGAATGCATACCAACACAGCAACTCAGTTTTGTAGCGTTTGTAGTGATGCTATTGAAGAGTTGATTTTACATTACACCCAGCAAAAATAATATTCTTGAAAAAAATACTTTTATTATCCGATACGCACAGTCATATCGACGATCAAATTTTAAAATATGTAAAACAAGCCGATGAGGTTTGGCATGCCGGAGATATTGGCGATTTACAAGTTACAGATCAAATTAAAGCAATTAAACCATTACGAGCTGTTTTTGGAAATATTGACGATGCTAAAGTACGATTAGAATTTCCGTTACACAATAGGTTTATTTGTGAAGGCGTTGATGTTTGGATTACACACATTGGTGGATATCCCGGAAAATATGATTTACGAATTCGTGAGGATATCAAACATAACCCGCCTAAATTATTTATTTGCGGACATTCACATATTTTAAAAGTACAGTTTGATAAAGAATTAAAATGTTTACACATGAATCCGGGAGCCTGTGGTAAACACGGTTTTCATCAAGTAAAAACGATGCTTAGGTTTGAAATTGATAAAGGAGAAATTAAAAATCTTGAAGCAATTGAATTAGGAAAGAAATAAAAAAAACCGAAGATTTTGTCTTCGGTTTTTTTAGCGCACTAATAACTAAGATGATAGGTTTATCTTAATCGATCGACAGATTTTACAAGATCCTCATCCTTCTTGATTGCTCGGTTCGCTAAAACCAAGAATAAGATAGATAGAACAGGAAGAACCATCCCAATACCCTTCTCAGAAACTTCAATTTCTCCGGATAAATTTAGCGATCGGAATACAAATAATCCTAGTAATAAAACGTTTAATATCATATTCAGCCTGTTAATCACAAACTGTTTCATTCTGTTGTTGAAGGTTACAATTGCGTATGCAGCTAAGGCAGCCGAAATACCAAATAAACCAATAAAAATTCCGCTGTGAGGCGCGAAAAATTCTTCACCTTTCGCATTTTTCCATAACGGAAAAATCAAAGATAAAACTCCGCTAAGCACAAAAACAAGTGCCAAATACACGGTTTGTATACGTTGTAGCATAATTATAGATGTGTAATGGTTCACAAAAATAGAACATCTTTTTTAAAAAAACTATTGTGAAAACAATATTTTTTGTAATATTGCATTATAATTAGCGTAAGTACTTCACTAATCGACTGTTAAAATCTTTAAGATTTTTCCGAACCCTATTAAAATTAATAATATATTTTATTATTTTCCCTAAAATTTACAAAACATTATATGTTTGATATCTCTGACTTAAAGAAAAAAAGTGTTGCAGATTTAAAAGAAATAGCCAAAGCGTTACAACTTAAATTACCTGCAGCTGCCAAAAAAAATGAAATTATAGATGCAATTGCAAATCAAAATCAGTCGCAACCTGCGATTAACGAATTGCAGCCTAGCACCGATCAAGCCAAAGGAAAACGCGGAAGACCTAAAAAAGAGGAAGTATCCAATCAAGTGGATGCTGCACCTGTTCAAACAATTCAAAATGCGGAGGCAAACGAAGCACTTGTAGATAAAAAAACACCTAAGCCTGCTAAAAAAACACAGCATTTAAATAAAACGAACGAAAACGAATCGGTTGTAAAAGTTGATGCTCCCGAAGACAATACGCAAACAGCTCCTGAATCTAATCCAGATCAAGCTGTTAAAACAGAAACCCCATCGGTAGATACAAATCATCAAAGCCGTAACCTTCGCAAACGTACAAACGAAAAAGGTTTTGATAAAAATCAAAAACAACGTTTTGATAAACGTCAAAACAGACCAGCAACTACAGACCAAAATGTAGCTGCAAATCCTACAAAAGAATCTTTTTCTGAAAATGATGAAAAACCACAAGAAGTAGATAACCAAGAGGTCGTTGCTACAACAGAATCATCAGAAACTAATTATAAAGAAACTAACGATACCAGAAATCATAATCACAACAGAAACAAATTTAAAGATCCAAACTTTGAGTTTGATGCGATTATTGAGGCTGAAGGAGTTTTAGATATTTCTGAAACTGGAAACGGATTTTTAAGATCTTCGGATTTTAACTACCAACAGTCCCCAGATGATATTTATGTATCACAATCCCAAATCAGAAAATTTGGTTTAAAAACAGGTGATACCGTTCGCGGGCAAGTGCGACCTCCAAAAGATCAAGAGCGTCACTACCCGTTAATAAAGGTTGTTAAAATTAATGGTTACGACCCAAAAACAATTCAGGACCGTATTGCTTTTGAACATTTAACACCAATTTTCCCAACTGAAAAATTTGATTTAGACGGAAAGTCAAGTACCGATTCTACACGTATTATCGATATGTTTGCACCAATTGGTAAAGGACAAAGAGCCATGATTGTCGCGCAACCAAAAACGGGTAAAACATCATTGTTAAAAGAAATTGCAAATGCCATTTCTGCAAACCATCCAGAGGCTTACCTAATTGTATTGTTAATTGATGAACGACCAGAAGAGGTTACTGATATTATGCGTAATGTTGATGCTGAAGTTATCGCTTCAACTTTTGATGAACCCGCAAAAAAACACGTTGACGTTGCTAACATCACTCTTGAAAAAGCAAAACGATTGGTAGAATGTGGTCACGACGTTGTTATTTTATTAGACTCAATCACACGTTTAGCTCGTGCATACAACACAACACAACCACCATCGGGACGTGTACTTTCGGGTGGGGTAGATGCCAATGCATTACAAAAACCAAAACGTTTTTTTGGTGCTGCTCGTAATATCGAGGACGGCGGATCTTTAACCATAATTGCTACCGCTCTTACAGAAACAGGATCTAAAATGGACGAAGTTATTTTTGAAGAGTTTAAAGGTACCGGAAATATGGAAGTACAATTAGATCGTAGAATATCGAACAAACGTATTTATCCAGCAATCGACTTGTTAAACTCGAGTACGCGTAGAGACGATTTATTGTTGTCAGATTTTGTACAACAACGTGTACTGATTTTACGTAATATGTTAACTGATGGAAATGATAAAAACGCGGTTAACGATATGATGAACGCTATTCAGTTTGTGAAAAAGAATATGAGAGATACCGAAAATAATTTCGAATTCTTAAAGAAAATGCAAGACGAATCGTCAAGAAAATAAATTAAAAAAATCCCCGAAAATTTTATTTTTGGGGATTTTTTTATAACAATTAAACAACATTCATTTGTTTTTGAAACTCATTTAAATACTGCGATAAATGATAGCCATCAACCAAACCGTGATGTGCCTCAATAGATACTGGTAAAAACTTTTTACCTTCTCTTTCAAAAAACTTACCAAAGGTAATTTTGGGAACTGATTCGGTCGAATCAAAATTAGTAGGATGTAATAAACCTGTAAAACTTGTCCATGGTAAAGTTGAATGTCTAATTAAATCCTTCGCAATATCGTCGTTATTTAATCGCAAACCGGTTGAGTTTTGTACCGCTGTAATTTCCGATTGAAGCTCGGTGGCAAAAACCTCAAAATTAGGCGAAAAATGTACAAAAATAAATCCAAAAGTGGTATCTGCTCTGGCAATAGTTGCTCCTGCGTGTATGGTGTCAAGCAGCACAATTTGGTTGTCTACTATTCTAAGTTTTAAATTTTCAACCGCATTTACCGCAAGCATCGACTTGTGCAAATACGTTGCAAAAAACGACTGTTTGGTTTCCTTCGCTTTTTGGTAAGCAATTGTGCAATCAACCTCGGTAATAATCCCAAAATACGGACTTTTCATTCTCGAGAAAAACTCAAAATGTTCTTTTCTATTCCAATTTTCAATATCAATTACTTTCATAATTTTAAATATAAGTAAAGCATTAAACAACCTCTGTATCAATCTCAGAGTTTCTGTTTTTGGTAGCGTTTGCATCGGTTTTCACGCTTAAATCCTTGTCCCGCTGTTCGCTTTATCTTTTTATTTGTACTTCGTAAGCCTCAGTTACAAATAAAAAGGATGTCGCTGCCATCGGGGCTAACAGTTGTGTTTTCTTTTTCACGCATTTAATAAAAAAACGAATAAAATAGGGTTTTGCGCTAGCTTGCGTTAGTGATTGTAGCGGTTGTTTGAGCTCGTTGCGCAGTGCAAACGTAGCAACAGCGAGCGCGAAAAGCACGACCCAAAGGGGAACGCCCAATTATTTATTTGCTAATCTGTTTTTTACGTATTCGATTTCGGTTTTCCCATGCGGAAGTGGCTTTCCGTTTTCGTCTAAATTTACCATTGTAATTCGATCTACGGTAATAATAGTTTCGTGAGTCATTTTATTTCGAACTTCACAACGTAATACCAGCGAGGTACGGCCAAATTCGATCACCTCAATGCCAATTTCTACAATATCGCCTTGTTTGGCAGAGGCCATAAAGTTAATTTCAGACATGAATTTAGTTACCACATGTGGGTTTTCGAGCTGTACAATGCTATAAAGCGCAGCTTCCTCATCAATCCAAGCTAATAATTTGCCACCAAATAAGGTCCTGTTTGGGTTTAAATCTTCGGGTTTTACCCATTTACGTGTATGAAATTTCATGTGATTTTTTTTATGTATAAATGTACTTAAACAAATGTAGTTTAACAAGAATTGCTTTTTTTTATAGAAACATTTTTAGATAATCCTTTAATTATGCGTATATTGCATAAACATTAGAGATTTATATTTTACAAATGAAAAAAATACTGGTTTTATTAACCGCTATAACTTTATTTAGTTGTAATTCGAGCGCAGAGAAAGAGCAAAATTTAGAAAATTTAGACAAAAAATCGGCTCGCGAAGTTACTTTGTCAACTGTTACTAAAAAGGATACGGTTTACCATTTAACCAAACAAATTATTTGGGTTAATGGCGAAAAAATTGCTGAGCAAACAGACACAATTATCACAAAATTAGTTGAAAATACCTGGGAAACGGATTCGACAAAAGTTCAAAAGTTAAATCAAGTACCTATTTATGTAACCGTGCAATAATCATGAAAAAATCATCTAAAGCAGTTCAATTGGTTTTAATTACTTCGGTTTTAGCTTCGTGTAGCAAGCCTACTCCTAAGCAAGAGCAAGCGCAGCAACAGGTTTATATGCGTGCCGATTCGACTGCAAAATATACAAATGTAACCAATCAATACCAATCACAATCGCATAGCGGCGGTATGGGTAATGCTTTACTTTGGTATATGGCATTTCGTCATTTAGGAGGCGGAATGGGCTACGGAAGTCAGGGATTGCACCCCAACTCGGTAGTAGGAACAAATACAGCAAAGGCAAACGCTTATACAGGTGCTACAACTAAACGTGGTGGTTTTGGTTCTTCGTCTGCATCTAAATCTAACGAGAGCGCTTCTTCATAAATGAAAATAAAATATTTAAATAAAGACGTCAACTGGAAAAATCGAGTTGAAGAGCTTGGCTATGGTTATCATACCGATAACGAAAATCCGTATTGGATTGATAATTATTATTACAGCATAAACGAGGATTTGGCCGATAAAATTTATCAAGCCACAGCCCAATTATGGGATATGTGTTTAACTGCGGTTGAGCATGTAATTACACACAAAAAATACGATTTATTTCATATTCCCAAATACATCCAGCACCATATCGAGAACAGTTGGGAAAACGACGTGCCTAGTATTTATGGGCGTTTTGATTTTGCCTACGATGTTACCAAAAACAGCTTAAAAATGCTCGAGTTTAATGCAG
>CANRKI010000093.1 GCA_947631175.1 uncultured Flavobacterium sp. | reverse complement strand
CGATGGTACGTTTACACCAATTGGCGATAATAAAATGGTTTGTTATGTAATTAATCATGCAAGTGGACCAATTTATATAGTGTACGAAAAAAAGGGGTATCCTACGGCTTCTATCCAAATTGTGCAGCAAGCAGCGTTTAAGCAAACCATCGAAAAAATTACATCAGATAAAATTGTTTCCGATTTAACCAATTCAGGTAAATCTATTTTATACATAAATTTTGATGTGGATAAATCGACATTAACAAACGAAGGCGCTGAGGTTGTTGCCGAAATTGCCGAAGCACTTAAAAAAGATACCACGCTAAAAATTAGTGTCGAAGGTCATACGGATAATACAGGAGATAGTACGCATAACAAAAAACTTTCTGCCCAAAGAGCCGAGGCAGTTGTTACAGCTTTAGTAGCTAAAGGAATTACAAAAGACCGTTTAGTAGCTAAAGGTTTTGGAGCCGAAAATCCGTTAGTTGCCAATGATAGTGAACAAAACAAAGCTAAAAACCGACGTGTAGAATTGGTTAAAATGTAAAAACAAAACCCGCTAAAAGCGGGTTTTTGTATATTTATTTTTTGTTAGCTTGTGTAAAATAGCTGTTCATTAAGTTATTATAATCCGGAATATATTTAGCAAATAATGATCCTAAACCTTCCACATCATTTCTCCAATCGCGGTGTAATTCACAAGCCACATTAAACCAGCTCATTAAATTTGCACCAGCAGCAGACATTCTGTTCCAAGCTGCATCACGCGTAATTTGGTTAAAAGTACCAGAAGCATCAGTTACAATAAATACCTCAAACTCCTCTTCTAAAGCCGATAAAGCTGGGAATTCAACACATACCTCAGTAACAATACCAGCAATAATTAATTGTTTTTTTCCTGTTGCTTTAATTGCATTTACAAAATCTTCATTATCCCAAGCATTAATTTGACCTGGACGAGCAATAAAAGGTGCATCTGGGTGCATATCTTTAATTTCTTTCCAGATTGGACCATTAGGACCATCTTCAAACGATGTGGTTAAAATAGTAGGTAAGTTAAAATACTTAGCTAATTCTGCTGTAGCTAAAACGTTATTCTTAAATTTATCTGGATCAATATCTCTTACTAAAGACGATAAACCTGCTTGGTGATCTACTAACAACATAACCGCGTTGTTTTTGTCTAATTTTTGATACTTGTAACTCATAATATATTATTTTAATTTTTATCAAAATTAATCTCAAAAAAAAAGATAATACTTGATGTATGATAATAAATATAGATACGTGATTATCTTGGACGTTACGCCTACAAAAACTCCTCTCGTCGTTTTTTACGCGTCGCGTGTTTCGCACTCGCTCTTTTATTTCCGTTTCACTACATAAAAGGAGCTCAAACAAATGCTACACCCGCTAACGCTAAAAGCAACAAAATGTTTCAAATTTTTTAGCGAAAAAATATAATTAGTTAATAAACATGTATTTGCTTTTTGTTCTTTATTTTAAATATATTTATTTTTGTATAAATTAAATCCCAAAAAATGAAAAAAACACTTTTAATTTTCTCGTTAGCTACTATCTTTTTCTCGTGTAATAAAAGCAATACTACACAAATGCCAGAAAATACAGATACTTTAACTACACCAGAAATTACTACACCAGTATCAACAAAAGAAGAAGCCTTTTCTCTTAAAAACATTCCTACTTCTGATGCTGATTTAGGCGATTTTCCATTTTTTAAAGCGCCAAAAGACGCAAAATATGGAAATAACTCTAAGCCCAAGGATTTTGATTTCATAGTTTTTGCTACTCCAAATGAAATTTTTGAAGTAGAAGGAAAAACATACAGAAGTTGGATTCAACCAGAAAGAGATAAAGAAATATCTGGACGTTATTTATATAAAAGTTACGATGATGCCATTTTAAAAGCCGGAGGAGTTAAAGTTTTTGAAGGTAATTTAACTGAAGAGCGTTTAAAAAAATACGACGAATTGGTAACCTATAAAGGTAGCGACGGAACATTTATACCAGCTGGAGACAGTCAAATGGTTTGTTATGTAATAAATCATAAATCTGGTCCTATTTATATTGTATACGAAAAGAGAGACTTTCCAGCCGCATCTATACAAATTGTGCAGCAAGCTCCATTTCAACAAACTATCGAAAAAATTACATCAGATAAAATTGTAGCCGATTTAAATATTAGCGGAAAATCTATTTTATACATAAATTTTGATGTAGATAAATCGACATTAACAAGCGATGGTAACGATGTAATAACTGAAATTGAAGCAGCTCTTAAAAAAGATGCATCTTTAAAAATTACTATCGAAGGTCATACAGATAATACTGGAGATGGAGCTCATAATAAAAAATTAGCTACAGATAGAGCAAACAGTGTCATGCAAGCTTTAATTGCTAAAGGAATTGATAAATCGCGTTTAAATGCTAAAGGATTTGGTGCAGAACGACCTTTAGTAGCTAACGACTCGGAAGAGAATAAAGCTAAAAACCGACGTGTAGAATTGGTGAAAATGTAATTTTACTTTGTATATAAAAACAAAAAACGCAACTCATTAGAGTTGCGTTTTTAATTTATAATAGAAAATTATTTTACAAATTCAGCAGCTTGTCTTAAAGCAGCTTCAATTCCCGAAGCGTCTTTTCCACCAGCAGTAGCTAAAAACGGTTGGCCACCACCGCCACCATTAATATGTTTGGCAATTTCTTTTACAATATTACCAGCGTGATATCCTTTTTCGGCTACTAAGTTTTTAGCAATAGAAACTGTAATAGCTGGCTTTTCTGCATCTGAAGTAGCAACTACAACAAAGGCATTTTCCATATCGTTTGTTAATTCAATCGCATTTTGTTTTGCTGAGTTAACATCTAAATCCGTAACTACCGCTAAGAAGTTAATGCCATTAATTTCTTTAAAGGCTGCTAACCAGTTCGATTTTAATGCTTTTGCTTGTTGCGCAATAAATTTTTCTACTTGCTTTTTCAATTTCGCATTTTCGTCTTGTAATGAATGAACAGCTTTTAAAGTATCTTGCGGGTTTTTAAGCGTTTCTTTAATCTCTTTTAATGTTGCTTCTTGGTTGTTATAAAACGCACGAACAGCATCTCCAGAAATCGCTTCGATACGACGAACACCAGCTGCAACAGCACTTTCTGAAACAATTTTAAACGCCCAAATATCGGCTGTATTTTGTACGTGAATACCTCCACATAACTCCATAGATTCACCAAACTTAATAGCGCGAACTTCATCACCGTATTTTTCACCAAACAAAGCCATAGCACCTTCGTCTAACGCTTGTTGAAACGGAATAGCTCTACGCTCAATTAATGGTAATTGTTCAGCAATACGTGCGTTTACAAAAGCTTCTACTTGTTTTAATTCTTCGTCTGTAACTTTAGAAAAGTGCGAGAAATCGAAACGTAAATAACTTGGCGAAACTAAGGATCCTTTTTGTTCTACGTGTGTTCCTAAAACCGAACGTAACGCTTGGTGTAACAAGTGTGTTGCCGAGTGGTTTTTAGAAGAAGCACTACGTAAATCGGTATTTACTTTAGCTACAAATGTAGCGTTTACATTTTCTGGTAATTTTTTAGTGAAATGTAAGATTAAGTTGTTTTCTTTTTTCGTGTCAATAATCTCGATTGATTCATTAGCCGATACTAAAACTCCTTTATCACCAACTTGTCCTCCACCTTCTGCGTAGAATGGCGTATGATCTAAAACAATTTGGTATAAAGTTCCGTCTTTTTTAGATTCAACTTTACGAATACGAGTAATTTTTACTTCGTTTTCAACTTTATCGTACCCTTCAAAAGTTTCAACATTTCCTTCAATTAAAACATTCCAATCGTCTTTAGAAATTTCAGATGCCGCACGAGAACGGTCTTTCTGAGCTTTCATAGCTACTTCAAAACCAGCCTCGTCTAACTCATATCCTTTTTCACGTAAAATTAAAGCTGTTAAATCAATTGGAAAACCAAACGTATCGTACAATTCAAACGCTTTAGCACCATCAACAAATCTTCCGTTTGTTTCTGCAATTACGTTATCTAACAAATGTAAACCTTGATCTAAAGTTCGTAAAAAAGAAGCTTCTTCTTCTTTAATTACATTTTTTACTAAATCTTTTTGAGACACAATTTCTGGGAAAAATTCTCCCATTTGCACAGCTAAAACATCAACCAATTGATAAATAAAAGGTTCTTTTGTGCTTAAGAATGTAAATCCGTAACGAATAGCACGACGCAAAATACGACGGATTACATAACCTGCACCGTTGTTTGACGGCAATTGTCCATCTGCAATAGCAAAAGCAACCGCACGCACATGATCAACAATTACACGAATAGCAATGTTGATTTTATTTTGTTCTTCTGAAATATTTTGAACCGTATTATCGGTATATTTTAAACCTGTAATTTGTTCAACCTTTGCAATGAGCGGCGTAAATACATCGGTATCATAGTTTGATGTAACTCCTTGCATAGCCATACATAAACGCTCAAATCCCATTCCGGTATCAACGTGTTGTGCAGGAAGTTTTTCTAAAGATCCATCAGCTTTACGATTGAATTCCATAAATACGTTATTCCAAATTTCAACCACTTGCGGATGATCTTCGTTTACTAACGAACGGCCAGAAACCTCAGCTCTTTCGGCATCTGTACGTAAATCGATATGAATTTCAGAACATGGTCCACATGGTCCTTGATCGCCCATTTCCCAGAAATTATCCTTTTTATTTCCTAAGATAATACGATCTTCAGCAACATATTGTTTCCATAAATCCCAAGCTTCTTGATCAAACGGAACATTTTCGTCTGGATTTCCTTCAAAAACCGAAACGTATAAACGATCTTTATCTAACTTTAAAACTTCGGTTAAAAACTCCCAAGCCCAAGCAATTGCTTCTTTTTTAAAGTAATCACCAAACGACCAGTTTCCTAACATTTCAAACATGGTATGGTGATACGTATCAAAACCAACATCCTCTAAATCGTTATGTTTTCCAGAAACACGAAGACATTTTTGCGTATCGGCAATTCTTTTACTTTTTGGCGTGGCGTTTCCTAAAAAATATTCTTTAAACTGGGCCATTCCCGAGTTATTGAACATTAAAGTTGGATCGTCTTTTAAAACGATCGGAGCCGATGGAACAATTAAATGTCCATTTTTTTCAAAAAAATCAAGAAACTTTTTTCTAATGTCTTGTGATTTCATAGGTCGAATTATCGATGATTATACGTAAAATTTATTTTGTGTAATAAGCTGGTTTTAGCCCTGATAGTAGCGGCATCCTTTTGTTTAAAAAACAAAAGATATAGCGGATAGCAGGAATTACGATACCATAAAATACGTTAAGTAACCGCTCCAATCAAGAAAAAGTTTTATAAAAATAATTATCTTTGTTACAGATGTACCTTTTACTTGTTGTGTGACACAAAATTTTGGTGCAAAAATAGTATATTTTTAGCATATGGCGAAGGTAAAATATTATTACGATCCTGAAAAATTAGCGTATCAGAAAATTGAGACTAAAAAACGAAAAAAAGTAGGGTATGCTTTACTTTTTTTAATGTCATCTGCTTTGTTTGGGTATTTGTGCTTTGCGGCTTATATGACAATTCCGTTTGTAGAGTCGCCAAAAGAGCGTGCTAAATCGCGTGAAATGGCCGAATTGCAGTTGAATTATAAGTTGTTGAATAAGCGTTTGGATCAATTACAAGATGTTTTAATGAAGGTTGATGAGCGCGAACGAAATATTTATAGAAAGTATTTTAATGAAAAATTAGATGAAGATGTGGAAACAATTGATGTGAGAATGAAGTCATTAAGTTTGGCTAACAATTCGAATTTGATTGATTTTACTAAAAATCGGGTTGATTTTATTGCGCAAGAGATTGCTTTGCAGTCCAAATCGATAGATGATGTTTTGAGGTTGGTTAAAAATAAGGAGAAACTTTTGGCTGCGATTCCTGCCATTCAACCCGTTCGAAATGAAGATTTAAAGCGTATGGCTTCTGGGTTTGGTTATCGAAATGATCCGTTTACAAAAATTCGTAAGTTCCATAAAGGAATGGACTTTTCGGCGCCAACAGGAACACCAATTTATGCCACCGGAAACGGAACGGTGTTACGTGCTGATAACTCGTTAAGTGGTTACGGAAATCATATTTTGATAAATCATGGGTTTGGTTATCAAACTTTATACGCACATTTAAGTAAGTATAAGGTTAAAAAAGGACAACAAGTTAAACGCGGTGACGTTATAGGTTACGTTGGAAGTACCGGTCGAAGTGAGGCACCACATCTGCATTATGAAGTGTACCAAAATAATAAAGCGGTAAATCCTATTAATTTTTATTACGGTTCGATGTTGCCTAAAGAATATGAAATTTTGAAGGAACAATCCGAACAAGAAAATCAATCGTTAGACTAATGAGTTTTAAAAAATTACCTGAAAAGCGTTATTATTCGATTGGAGAACTAGCCAAACATTTTAATGTTAACGCATCGTTATTACGATTTTGGGAAAAGGAATTTGATGTTTTACAACCTCGTAAAAATGCAAAAGGAAACCGAATGTTCACTCCCGAAGATGTGAAAAACTTACAAATGATTTTTCATTTAGTGAAAGAACGCGGATATACTTTGGAGGGAGCAAAAATTCACTTAAAAACAAATAGTAAAGAACCCGCAGATAAAATTGATTTACTAAACAAATTAAAACAAATTAAAGACGAATTGTTACGATTAAAAAACACTTTGTAACATAAATTAAAATTGAACGACTAATTGTTAAATTAAATATAGAAACACAAATGAAAAAAGCACTTCCTATTATCATCTTATTAGTAGTACTAGTTGGAGGATATTTTTTATTATCAATGAATTATCAAAACGGAGCGTTAGGACACAAACAAGCAGCAGATAAATCTTGGGCAGATGTTGAAGGAGCTTACCAACGCCGTAACGATTTAATTGGAAACTTAGTTAATACAGTTAAAGGGGCAGCAGAGTTTGAAAAATCAACTTTAGAAGCGGTTGTAAACGCACGTGCAAAAGCAACAGCAGTAAATATTGACCCAACAAATATTACACCAGAACAATTGGAGCAATTTCAACAAGCACAATCTGGCGTATCAAGTGCATTATCTCGTTTATTAGTATCAGTTGAAAAATATCCAGATTTAAAAGCAAACCAAAACTTTTTAAAGTTACAAGACGAGCTAGCAAGTACAGAAAACCAAATTTTAACGTCACGTACACGTTACAACGAAAAAGTTGAACTTTATAACAACTACGTATTAAAAATGCCAGCTAAATTTTTCTTAAGTGGCTATCCAGAAAGAGCTTTCTTTAAAGCGGATGCAGGAGCAGAAAAAGCACCAGAAGTAAAATTTGAATTTTAATAAAAACATATACATTATGTCTGCAAGTGAAGAATTTTTATCGGTAAGCGAAGAACGCGCTATTGTTGAAGCCATTCAACAAGCCGAAAAAAATACCTCTGGCGAGATTAGAGTTCACCTTGAAGACCATTCAGATAAACCTCCTCTCGAAAGAGCTCAGGAGGTTTTTATATCTTTAGGAATGAACAAAACAGCCGCTCGAAATGGCGTGTTGTTTTACGTAGGAGTTTCCGACCATCATTTTGCCATCCTTGGCGACGAAGGAATTAACAACGTAGTTGGACAAAACTTTTGGAACTCGACTAAAGACTTGGTTATCGAACACTTTAAACGCGGAGAAAATAAAGAAGGTTTAGTACAAGGCATTTTAAAAGCCGGGCAAGAGCTAAAACGCTATTTCCCATATTGTGCGGATACAGACGAAGACGAATTATCTAACGAAATATCTAGAAGCTAATGGTGACATTTTTTGTAAAAGTTTCTAAATGGATAATCGCAATGCTATTTTTGCTATTCACAACCCTTGGTTTTGCACAATTCGATATTCCTAAAAAACCAACCGGAACACAGCAAACCAGCGTTTACGATTATGCAAATTTGTTACAACCCGACCAAAAACAAACCCTAGAGCGCAGGTTAATTAATTACGCCGATTCTACATCAACACAAATTGTAGTTGTAATTATCCCAAGTTTAAAAGGCGAATCCGAAGGGATGCTTGCCGCACGTTGGGGACACGAATGGGGAATTGGTCAAGAAAACGAAGACAATGGAGTTGTCGTTTTATTAGCCGAACAAGAACGTAAAATTTGGATTGCACCTGGTTACGGATTAGAACACATTTTAACCGCAGGCGTAAACGGACAAATAGTTCGAAACGTAATAATTCCAAACTTTAAAAACGGCGACTATTACCAAGGTTTATACGACGGTACAACAGCCTTAATGGAACTGTTTTCCGGAACCTATAAAGCCAAGCAACAAACCCAAGATGAGTTTCCTGCAGGAGCCATACTATTTTTTGCCATTTTAATTATGTTTATCCTTTTTGTATTATTTAGCAAAGGAGGAAAAGGTGGTAACGGAAACAACCGTGGCAATCGCGGTGGTGGTTTCGACCTAATGGACATGATTATCCTAAGCAACTTAGGCCGTAATTCCGGAGGCGGATTCGGTGGTGGCGGCTTTGGCGGAGGCGGAAGTTTTGGAGGAGGTGGCTTTGGCGGCGGATTCGGCGGTGGCGGATTTTCCGGCGGTGGAGCAGGCGGAAGCTGGTAACCCAACATAAAACATATTTTAGAGATGGTTTGATAACTTCATGCCATCTCTTTTTTTTATATTAGGGAGTTATTTGTTAAAATAAAAAAAATATTAATACAAATATTTATGAAATTATTTGTTAAATATATTTAATTTAATTTGTAAGAAAATAAATATATTATGAAAAGAATAAGTTTTTACTTAACGTTTTTTACATTACTAACTTTTAGTTTATTTTCTTGTACAGAAAATGAAGATTTAGATTTAAACGTGTCTTCTAAAGACAATGTTTATAACAGCCCAAGCACTTTGAGAAAAGTAGCTGATCCAGATAAGCCCCAACCAGGAGTACCTGTTAAACATCATTTTATTTTAATTGATTTTGATGGTTTTGGGCGAACAAGTAAAGATTGTAAAGGATTTGGACTTTGTAATTTTGAATCTTGTACTAATTGTTGTACAGATGCTTATGGTACCATAGTTAGTTGTAAAACAGGAGAAAAGCAAAATGATGCCAGTTTTGTGTTTTTGGATGCATTTGATAAAGGATATTTACTTTTAGAATTAAATTTAGAAAATAAAAAGCATTTAGAAATCTTGAAACATAAGGAAACTTTATTTGTAGATGAGGATTTGATTAGAGATGGTATTGTATTAAAAAAAGGAGAATATACTTTTGATAAAAGTATTGGAGATAATGGAGGATATACTATTTTAGCAGAAGGATTATAAGCATTATTATGAAGAAAATTTATCTACTTTTTTTTTTATTGTTATCTATTCAGATTAAGGCACAAACAAAGGACTCGTGTAATTTAACAAAATCAAATTATAATAATATTCCTGCTGTAGCTTATAATGATGTTATTTGTTTAGCCAAAAACTCCGATAAAAAGTTTACCTTGTTTTTTACTTTTGGAATTTGGTGTGAACCTTGTAGGTTACATTTACCAGGTGCTATTAAATTTGCAAAACAGCATAACTTAGATTTTTACGTTATTTTGTTAGAACCTGAAGATAATATTAAGGCTGAACAAGCAGTAAATTATTTAGGATATACAAAAGCAGATATAAAAACACTAATACTTAAAGACGAAGTTTACGGAACAAAACGTAGAAAGAAAAACAAAAAGTTTGTAAACGAAATTACACCTAAAAATTCCGAAGCTATTGACGATTATTCTAAATATATTTTACTAAACAATAACGGCGAAGTGCTTAGAGTTACCAATTGGAAAGACGGTAAAGACGAAGAAGATTGGAAAGATGATAGCAAAATGTTAGATCGTATATTGGTACCTTTAATTACAAACTAAGTATTTATCGTATATAAACATAAAAAGAGATAGTCTATTATTTAGGCTATCTCTTTTTTTATTTTGGGCGTTCCGTGTACAAAAACTCCTATCGTCGTTTTCTACACGTCGCGTGTTCCGCACTCGCTCTTTTTTTCGCTACCGCTTCAAAAAGGAGCTCAAACAAATGCTCCACCCGCTAACGCAAGTAGTCGTAAAGTCTTAAAGTCGAATGTTTAAAGTTTAATGTTTAAAGTTTAATGTTTAATGTTTAATGTTTAATGTTTAATGTTTAATGTTTAATGTTTAATGTTTAATGTTTAATGTTTAATGTTTAAT
>CANRKI010000092.1 GCA_947631175.1 uncultured Flavobacterium sp. | reverse complement strand
GGTTTGCATCTAACGATGTGAAAGAAGTTATCGAAGAGCAAGTTGCCTTTTTTGGTGATCCAGATGAATGTGCAGAATTAATATTTACTCATGGTAATTTTGATTTGTCTATAAAGAAAGATTTTTTAGATGCAATGAAAGCCTACGGAGAATGTTTAAATTCTACTATATTAGACGAAGTGGTTATTGAGGTTGAAGGACCTAAAAAAAATGTTATTAGCAAATAAATAATTTTTAAAGTATGTGATTTTTTCACATACTTTAATTTTAAAAAATTAAACCATGAAAAAACTTTTCACAACTTTATTACTTCTATTTGCATTTGTGGTCAGTTCCCAAACCTACAAAATCACGTATTCGTTTAGTTTAAATATAGATGCAGATACTATAAAAAGCCCAGAAAAAAAGAGATACTACCAAAACTACTTTTTACCCGAATATAAAAATACAAAAGGTGTTTTATGGATAAAAAACAACGACGCAATGTTTGAGCAAGAAGGCGATTTAAAAAAATTTCTTTTAAAAAATGAAAATTATATACCAACAATTTACATATCTAAAACACATCAGAGTATATATATGGAATCTGTTATTCACCAAGACATAAAACATAAATATTTTCATTATAACTTTCAAGACTTTGATTGGAAAATTACATCAGAAACTAAAAAAATAAACGGTTATACCTGTTATAAAGCAACCGGTACATTACCAAATTTAGGCGTAATTCCAGATAATTTTGAAGCATGGTTTTGCCCACAAATTAATTTACCATTTGGACCATATGAATTTGCGGGTTTACCTGGTTTAATTTTCGAAGTTTATAATACCAATGGTAAAGACTTACATTGGACATTAAAAAAAATAGAAAAAAATAAGACTAAAGATTTTACAATTCCAGCAGAATCAGAATCAGAACATTTTGTAGAAACATTTAAAAAGTTCAACGAAATCAAACGAAAACTATTTAGCAGAAAATCACGTCCAAAATAAATAATATTATCCTAAAAAGCTGCTTTTGTCGCTATAAAATATAAATAGTATGAAAAACCTTTTCACAATTTTATTATTTCTATTTGCATTTGTAGTCAGTTCTCAAAACTACAAAATCACATATTCTTTTAGTTTAAATATAGACGCAGATACAATTAAAAATGCAGACCGACGTAACTATTATAAAAATTACTTTCCCGAACATGCCAAAAATACTTTTGGAGTTTTATGGGTAAACGATAAAGGAACATTTTTTGAACAAGAAGGAGATTTAAAAAATGAGTATTACAAGGAAAAATATATAGCAGAATATTACAGCTCTAAATCCGAAAAAAAAGTTTATTACGAAATAATAAAAATATTAGAAGCGCCCGTAAATTATAGATACACATTATTTTCAGATTTTAAATGGCAAATAGAAAAAGAATCCAAAATAATAAATGGATATACATGTTTTAAAGCAATTGGTACTTTATTCAATATAAACGGTTCTAAACAAATTTTTACAGCTTGGTTTTGTCCAGAGATAGCCTTAGCATACGGTCCAGATACTTATGCAGGTTTACCAGGGTTAATTTTTGAGGTTTATAGAAACGATGGCTTTGGGGAACATTGGAAATTAAAATCTATCGAAAATAACAAAACAAAAATTTTTAATATTCCAAACCCAAATGATGCAGAACATTACTTAGTTACTTTTAAAAGATATGAAAATTTGTTAAAAAAATTCAGTAAATAAAACAGCAAGCTTCCATGCCAAAACCAATCAAATTACTACTACTTCTATTATTAAGCAGCGCTGTTTTTGCACAAAACCGTGTAATAACGGGCGTGGTTACAGATACGCTTAATAATCCTTTAGATTATGCCAATGTCATGGCAATTCCAAAATCGGAACAAGGTAAAATGCTTTTTGCTATTACCGAGCCTAACGGAAGCTACAGCCTAGAGATTGATGCGCGTTTTAGCTACGAACTTTCCGTTTCGTATATGGGCTATCATGCCCAAACCAAAAATATCGAACCTAACGACAATATTAAAAAGATCGAGTTTAGGCTAACACCGCAAGATAACCAACTCGACGAAATTATTATCGATTACGATTACCAACCCATTGTAGTTAAAAAAGATACCGTTATTTATAACCTAAATTCCTTTGTAAACGGCAACGAACGTAAATTAAAAGATGCACTCGAAAAACTACCAGGTGTCGAGGTACAAAAAAATGGAGATGTAACGGTACAAGGTAAAAAAGTAACCCAATTACATGTTGAAGGGAAAAAGTTTTTTGGTGGCGGAACCAAATTGGCTGTCGAAAATATTCCGGCAGATGCCGTAGATAAAGTTGAGGTGATTGATAACTTTGTTGAAGTCGATTTTTTAAAAAAAGTTTCGAGTTCCGAGGATTTAGCCATGAATATTAAGCTAAAAGAAGATAAAAAGAAATTTATTTTTGGAGATATCGAGGCCGGCGCTGAGGTTGCCAACGATAACGATTTTTACCTAGCCAATGCAGCCTTATTTTACTATTCGCCCAAACGTAACGTTAGTGTTATTGGTGATTTAAACACCATAGGTCGTCGTATTTTTTCGTATTCCGATTTGCGCCGATTCGAAGGTGGTGTAAGTAGTTTTATTACCGGCCGAAAATCTATTAGCGATTTAAGTGCTTTTTCGTCAGAAAATAAAGACGTTCAAAAAAACAAATCGCAATTTGTTGCCCTAAATTACAACCAAACCCTAGGTAAAAAAGTCGATTTATTTTCTTACGGCATCTTTTCTAAAATATTTTTACAAAATCAATATAAAAATAACATCGAATACAAACAGCAAGACGCCGAATCTATATTCGAAATTAAAAATTCTATTTCACAAAACACCAATACACTTGGTTTATGGAACACCAAATTAGATTGGTCTCCAAACAAAAAGCACAAAGTATTTTACAACTTTAATTTAAAATTAAACTCTCGAAAATACAACCAAAATCTCGAGACTATAAGTTTGTTAAATCCAAACAACTTTTCGGTAAACGACATTACCGACGAAACCGATTTTAAACAGTATCTAGAGTGGCATCACGATTTAAACAAAAAGCACATACAAACCTTTGTCGTTAATCATTTATATAACGACAATAAACCACAAAACACGTGGGTATCCACCAACCCATTTTTAACCGGATTTTTACCCATACAAAACGATAACCAATACAACATACAACAAATAGAACGCGAAAAACAAAACAACCTCGACGTGCTATTTAAACATTATTGGATTATAAATAGCTTTAATCACCTATATTTTAACGTAGGTAATAGTTACAGCAACAGCTACAACCAAACCCAAACGGTTCAAAATTTAAGTAACCAAACCACCTATAATTTTAATACCGACGGTTTTTATAATAATTTACATTACACCCTAAACGACTTTTATGTAGGTGCCGAGTACAAATTTTATTTAGGCAAATCTATAAACACGCCCGGATTATATTGGCATCAATACAACGCCAACATAAACCAAAGCACCAACACAACTATTAGCAAAGGTTTGTGGTTGCCACAATGGAAAACCGAAATAGATTTATCAAAATCCAAAA
Organism: uncultured Flavobacterium sp.; assembly: GCA_947631175.1. Taxonomy (GTDB): domain Bacteria; phylum Bacteroidota; class Bacteroidia; order Flavobacteriales; family Flavobacteriaceae; genus Flavobacterium. The sequence goes on along the minus strand of CANRKI010000092.1, from coordinate 6,781 downwards.
AATTCCGTTTTAACTACCGTATGCAAACCAGTTTTGCAACCGCATCTGCGCTAGCCGATGGTAAATCATTAAGTTCTTACAGTTCTGTTTACAAAGGAAATGCCTTACAAGAAAACGAAGTGTATCACTACCTAACTACATCTTATAGCAAATTTTCATTATATCGCGGTTGGACTTACTTTTTAAATGCGAGCTATGTGAAAAAAGAAAACACGCGCAGAAACGAAGTGGTTTTTGACGGAATTAATAGATATTTGACTACAGTATTAACAAATTTGCCAGAACAGCGTGCAAATGCATCAGCTAATGTAGAAAAAAGAGTGAACGAGTTTGTTTTGGGCGGTAATGCCTCAGCAACCTGGAGCGAATATCACCAAAGTATAAACAACACGTACAATAAATTTAATCGAAATACCCAAAATATTGGAGCAAGCGTTCGTACAACTTTCGATAGTATTCCGCAACTTAGCATCCGTTACGACCGCGGATTTAACCAAATAAACGCCGTGCAAAAATCGAGTTTTCAAACCGATTCCTATAACATTTCGATCGATCACGAATTTTATAAGCATTTTATTGCCGAGGCTTCTTATCAAAAATTCGTAAACCATTCGGCATTTGCCGTATCAAATAACTACGAAATTTTAAACGCAAGCTTACGCTACCAAAAAAAGAATAACCCTTGGACGTTTGAGTTACAAGGTCAAAACCTTTTAGGAGCCGAAACCAAAGTACAAAGCTCTATTTCGGATTATATGATATCAGAAACAACTTATTTTATCCTACCGCGACTTGTTATGTTATCCGTAAAATATAAATTGTAATTATAGCGTTCCCGTACAAAAACTCCTCACGTCGTTTTTTACGGGTCGCGTTTTACGCTTTATCTTTTTCCTTCATTTCATTGCGTAAAAAGGATGCCGCTGCAACCGCTAACGCGTATTTAAAGCCCTGAGTTTTAAATTTGATCCTAATAAAAGGAGTATGAACAACCTTTATATCTATTAATTCTGTTTTGTAATTCATGTATTACTAACACAAAAACATATTGGATCATGAAAAAAATAGTTTTATTAATTTATTTAATTTGTTTTAATATTTATTCACAAAAAAGCGAACCTGTTACTAAAGTTGTGTACAAGTATTATGTAAATAAAAACGATAACGAGTTAAGTAATATAGGTCTTCAAATTAAAAAAGAACAAGAAAACGGTCGAGCAACTTTACTATTTAATAATAATAAGGCTTATTATAGTTTATCAACGCCTGCGTCTGCTTATAGTTTTGTTTTTGGTCCTACCAGAATTTATGATTTTAATATAAATAAAGTTTTTAAAATTATCGAAACAGGTCCTATGCCTGAAATAAAAATAGCCGAAAAAATAAAAGATAAAAAGTGGGATTTGTATCCTGATACAAAGGTTATTAATGGATTAACTTGTTATAAAGCTGTACACAGTTTTACAGAAAAAAGCAAAGAAAAAAATGGTATAGTTAAAGATGTAACCTTTACATATATCGCATGGTACACCCCCGAAATACCAACTTTAAGCGGACCAAATATTTATTATGGATTACCAGGTTTAATTATGGAGGTTACAGATTTAAAAGGAAATGCTTTGTTGGTAGAATCTATTTCTAAAAATGTAAATTATGATTGGACCCAATTATCTGTTTTTGATAATTATAAGGAGATTAGTCAGGATGATTATAATAAAAAAATGGATAGTTTTTTAAAGCAAGCAAATTCTAACTAAATCTATATTCATGAAAAAATATTTATCAATTATATTTTTAATGTTTACATATTTTCTATTTGCTCAAAACTTAGCTATAGAATATAAAGGACCTAATTTTAATTATAATTTAGAGTTAAAAGTTTCGGTGGCAAAATTACAAACAGTTAAAAAAACACATGTTCCAATTTTGTATTTTGATTTAAAAAATAAAAAGCATTATTTTGAAATGGATAAAAATGTAGTATTGGGTTTAAAGTCTCCACATTTAATCGAAATAAGTAATAATCATAAATGGGAAATAACAACCGAAAGTAGAGACATTTTAGGATACAAATGTTTTAAAGCTACTACTACTATAACTTTTTCAAATAAACTATATCACATAACAGCTTGGTATACTCCAAATTTACCTTATTCTGTTGGACCAACTTCATATGCTAACTTGCCAGGAGTTATTTTAAAAATTACATCTTCTGATTTTAAAGATAATTATCACGCAGTTAGTATTAAAAAAAAGGTCGTTCAAAAAAATATTGAGGTGCCTTCACATTCAATTATTACATATCAAAAATTCACCGAAATAGTAAAGGCAAATACCGGAATTAAGTTATGATTACATTAAAAGTATATAAACTTATAACTACAAGTCGTTTATGTGAATTCATATTTTGTTGATAAACAATAAACAATGTTAAAATGAGTTATTAATTTAATGCTTAAAAAATTTATAATTATGAAAAAAAAACTGTTCGCTTTATTAAGTATTTCGGTATTGTTTTTTACCACTTCTTGTACTAGTGATGATGATAGTTCCGAAGGACCAATTGGAGGTATTCATCCTTCTGGATCGTATTGGCCCTTAGCATTAGGTAATTACTGGGATTTTGAACCTGTTAATCCAGCTGATGACGATGTTGATTTAGAAGTTCAAGCAACCGAAACCCATAATAATCAAACATATTATAGTTTTGATGCTGCATCAAACAATATTGGTGTTGGCTTATTGGTTCGTGAATTAAATGACGTTTTTATTATGTACCAACGTCCTATGATGCAACAAGGTGTTACAACGTCTGGTGGCGAGATTGATTTTATTAACCTAACCAATCAACCTAATGTAGTTTGGACAGATGTTTTAACTATGCAAATTACAGGAGCTTTTAATGGAAACTTAAATTTTAATCACGAAGGAAAAATATTACCAAATGAAACAACCATGGTTGTTAGAGGTAGAACTTACCAAAACGTGGTTAAGCATCAAACAACTCAAACCATTTTTAATAGTTTATCTAATGTTACCCAAGTTGTAACGTCTATTTATTGGCTAGCAAAAGGTATTGGCCCAATTAAACAAGAGTTTGTTATTGATGGAGAAACTACAGTTTACGAGTTAGAATCTTACGGTCTTTACTAATAAACATAAAAAAATCCTGAGTTTTTAACTCAGGATTTTTAGCTTGTAGAAAAAAAATTGGTTTTTTGGTTAAAAAATGTTGGGGGAAAAAGGGTACTTCAATTTAGTAATTTTTTTATAATAAAAAAATAGTTAATAAAAAGTTAACTCTATTAACATTGCAATTACATAAAAACAATAAAAAGGCATTTTTGCAAATAAACTTTATTGTTATAAAATAAAAAAAGAAGGTTTTCGTAAACCTTCTCTTCTATAGTAAATTATATGCACCGTTAATAAGATTAGCGGTTTCAATAAATTCTTCTTGTGTTAAGCTAACTTTACTTTTAAAGCTTATGTCCTCAACGCTATTTAATGGAATCAAGTGCACATGCACGTGCGGAACTTCTAATCCAACAACCGACATGCCCACGCGCAAACATGGAATAACTTGAGCAATAGCCAAAGCCACATTTCTCGAAAATTTCATCAATTCCAAGTACTCTTCCTCGCTTAAGTCAAAAATTTTATCAACTTCATTTTTTGGTACACAAAGCACATGTCCTTTTGCATTTGGATTAATATCTAAAAAAGCAAAAAAACGTTCAGATTCTGCTACTTTGTAACACGGAATCTCACCATTAATAATCTTTGTAAAAATAGAAGCCATATTGTTTTAATTTAAATTAGTCTCTCGAAATTTCTAAAACTTCAAATTGCATCACTCCATTCGGAACCTGAATATCTGCAATATCTCCAACCGATTTACCTAGTAAACCTCTACCAATTGGTGAAGTAACAGATATTTTTCCAGCCTTTAAATCCGCCTCAGATTCAGCAACTAAAGTATACGTAATCTGCATTTTATTTGCTACGTTTTTAATCTTTACAGTCGATAAAACCAAAACCTTTGTGGTGTCTAATTGCGACTCGTCAATTAAACGTGCGTTTGCAACTAACTCTTCAATCTTTGCAATCTTTAACTCTAAAAGGCCTTGTGCCTCTTTCGCTGCATCATATTCAGCATTTTCAGAAAGGTCACCTTTATCTCTTGCATCTGCAATAGCTTGTGACGCCTTTGGACGTTCAACAGATTTTAAAAAATCCAAATCATCCTTTAATTTTTTCAGTCCTTCTGCCGTGTAATAAGATACTTTAGCCATAATTTAATACGTTTATAAAAATAGAAAAAATCCCAATAACTGGGATTTTTATTTATTTCAGTTAAATAATATTCTTTTTGTTTAATTTTTAAAATTTGTTAAATATAATAAATTAAATTTGCTTTACAATTATAAAATAATAACAATGAAGAAACTAATTTTATTATTTAGTTTGCTAATTTTATTTAGCAATTGCTCATCAGACGACAATATTAATAATAATAATCCATATTTGCCAAATTATCCCGTGAATATTACCATAAATTTAGATTTGCCTAGTTATGTCAACCTACAATACCCATCAAATACTAAATTTCTTACAGGACCTGGTTATGGCGTTCTCGGAATCATTGTAATTAACACCGGTTCAGGTTTTAATGCCTTCGATGCGGCCTGTCCAAATCAAGCTCTAAGCAGTTGTTCCACCATGCGAATTCACGGTATTAAAGCCGTTTGTCCTTGCGATGAGACCGAGTATAGTTTATACACCGGAATTGGCGATGCACAATATCAAATGAAACGATACAGAACCGAACTTATTGGTAATACCTTACGAATTTATAATTAATAAAAAGGTCACGAATATACTTAATTCGTGACCTTTTTTTATTTTTTGGGTGTGTCCCTGCTTTTCATGGCAGGGTCGGGCTTTTCGCTAAATCTTTTATTTTAATGGCTTCGTGGCCTCAGCCATTAAAATAAAAGGATATCGCTGCAATCCCTCACACAAAATGCTCATAAAATATTAAAAATTTAAAGTGACTCCACCCAACATATTAAGCATGGCTTGTGGGTAATATCCAGCTCCCTCAATAGTGCTAACATTGTTAGGATTTGACCAAGTATCATCATACGTATAATAATAACCGTTAGAGATGTACTTTTCATTAAAAATATTATTCAATAAAACAGAAAACTGTATAGACTGAAATACTTTTTTTGGATACCAATTATAATTCAAACTCACATCATTTACGTAGTAACCCGCCAGTTTTGATTTTGCTGTATCAGTATTGCCCATAAATTGTTTACCGACGTATTTTGTTAATAACGAAACCTGAAAACCTTTAAATGGAATATAACTTATAGCGTTACTTGCTACAAAGTCGGGAGAGAAAGCAATGTTTGTGTCCCCTAAATAAGTCATTTCTCCGTTCCATAAGGTTTTGAAATTCTTATTTTTATTTTGCGAAATGGTGATTGCCGGATTCACAAATACCTTTGGATGAATCTGAACACTACCATCTAACTCAATCCCTACACGATAACTGTCTCCTACATTTTCGCGAATAGGAAATCCCACGTCATTTAAAGCCCCAGTAACAACCAATTGGTTTTTATAACGCATATAATATCCATTAATATTAATTTTTGCTTTAGTAGTAACAAAGCGCCATCCTAGCTCAAAATCGTCTAACTCTTCTGGTACCGGATTTCCGTTTTCATAGTCATTTCTATTCGGTTCACGATGTGCTTTCGCGTACGAAATGTATAAACTGTTTTTGGTATTTAGATCGTAATTAATTCCACCTTTTGGGTTAAAAAACGAAAAAGTATCAGCAACTAACCCAGTATCTTCCCCATTTGCGTTATAACTTACCCAACGCATTTGCATATCAGCATACAAGTTAATTTTTTGGGTGATTTGATAGTTCGCTTTTAAATAGGTGTTTACATCTGTTTTTGTAGATTGGTCAAAATAAAATTCATGATTCGGACTCGGGCTAACTCCTGCCTTTGTCCACAAAACCTTTCCAATATGATCGCCTTCGTATTTATTTGCCGCACCACCTAAAATTATATTCCATTGGTTTTGGGTATAATTTCCCGAAAAAGTAAAACCATAGAAATGATTGTCTAATATTTTCTGTCTAATCAAATCGGTTTCGGTAACGGCATTTCCGCTAGCGTCTTCATTCAATAAATTATAATCATTTATACTTTGCTGAACTTTATAATTTTCGTAGTAGCCATATCCTTTTGTATAATGTAACGCTAGATTTGAAGTGAAATTTTCGGACCATTTTTCGGACCAATGCAGTTGATAATGATCTTGTTTGTAGTGATCAATTTCGTTGTCATAAAAACGTAAATTTCCTTGTTCGTCATAATACATTCCCGATGTATTAAAGGTTCGATCGTTTTTCAAAACTTCCAAATCCTCAATTCCATTCCATGATTGGTACGTTTTTTCGGTTCCACCAAAAACAAGTGCTTTAAGAAGCGTGTTTTTATGGTTAAAAGAACCTTGCAAAAAATACGATTGCAAATCCGATGAAGCTCGATCAATATATCCATCCGAATTAATTTTAGATAAGCGACCGTTTAACTCAAAATTATCGTTTAGTAAACCCGTCGAAAATTTTAAAGTATGTTTTTTGGTAGAAAAGCTTCCAAATGAATTTGCAATACTAGCCGATGCCTTTTTAGATTGTACATCAGTTAGTAAATTTAAACTTGCTCCAAAAGCTGCCGATCCGTTTGTT
>CANRKI010000091.1 GCA_947631175.1 uncultured Flavobacterium sp. | reverse complement strand
TATGCTACATCATATTTTACTTTTCTTGCCATAAAAAATGCCCCCAAAAGTGTCTAACTTTTTGGGGGCAGTGTACTATTTTTTGATAATTTTAGAAGTGTAATCAACATTTTTTCCTTTTAGTTTTAGGAAATAAATTCCCGTGGCAAAATAATTTATTTTTATTCGTGCTCTTTCCGAAAAATTTGTCACATCTTCTTCATAAATCAATCGACCGTTATTGTCAAAAATAGTAATCGTAATTGGTGCCGAATATTTATTTATGTTAACAATTACGTTATCTGATGTAGGGTTTGGATAGATTTGTACTTTAGGATTTTGTGGTAATAAATCACTTATTTTATCACACGAATCCGGAGAAGTAAAATCTTCCACCTGATCTAGTAAATCTTCGGGTAGCTCATTAAAACCAGCCGAAGCGTTTAATCCCAATCCACGTTTTGCAAAACTTTCCCACAATAAACAATGATGTGCTCCATCGTATAAAAGCTCGTCGGCTGTAAATATTGCGTTTCGAGCAGTAATGAAAGAAGGATTACAAGGTTGAATTTTCACGGCGTTTACTACAAGTTGCAATACTTTATGATTTCCGCTATTTGAATTTAAAAAATCCGCATCAAAACCGTATAAATTAATAAACTCCCACGTAATGTCCCAAAGCATACTAGCCCAAACAGTTCCTACTTTATGTTGATTAACAAACAGTTCGTTTTGCGAGTTTGTATATGTGTAATTGTTGGTAGAACCGTAAGTTAATGGGTTTATAGCAAGGTCTGTACTGTATGGATATTCTCTAATTGTTGCTGATGTGTCGTTTGCTCCCATTGCAAAACTTCCAATTCCTTTAGGTTCTGATCCGTTGTCTGTAGCTTTTATTTGTGAAAGTAACGCTAAATAATCCGACCAACCTTCGCCCATTTGTTCGGCCGATGTTAAACAAGTTGCTGTGTTTCTTCCGCCAGTTAAACGTATACTTAACCCATGTATGTATTCGTGAACAATGATGCTGTTATCAAAACTTCCGTCATAAACATTTGTATTTATGTTTTGTCCAATTTCTAAAATTATTGGAATTTGCTCCGTAAGTTTATCCACCCATAAATCACCACTTTCTTTAGAAATAAATAAAACAGGAATTTGAATGTTTGCATCCGCTCCAGACATATTTACTAAACTATCTGGTTCGTTATTCATTACAATTACAGCAATGGCTCCTGCATTTTGTGCTTGTATGGCTTTTTCAGTAAAGCTGCAATTTCCTCTTTTTATCAAAGCAATATTTCCAGAAAGCTCTTGCGCGTTTGCTATTGCAGTACATCCATCATTATTTGGTGTATCTACCAAAATCACATTTCCTACAAGTGGGTTTGGGTAATATGGTGGTGCAACATGGCCAGGTTCAAAAACATTATCTACACCAACATAATAGCCAGCTATATCGGTTGGACTTGTGATTTTTAAAAGTTCATTAGGATTACTTTTCCATAAATACATTTGCATTCTAGGGCTTGAACCGTCTCTTGGAACAGAAATATTAGCGTTGTTAAATCCTGAGCCATCTTGCGCTTCGGCCATGACTGGGTCTGGAGTACTCAAATCGGCGCCAGCCATTTTATTGTATTGATTCTGTTGAAAGTTTCCGCTTAATTCATCAAAACCAAAATGATATAAAAGATCATGAATTTTATTATTGATATAGAATAGATTTGTAATTGATGCATTTAAATATTCAGCAGGCGATTGATTTGTATTTGAGTACGGAAAAACAAAGTTTAAATTCGTACCACCTTCAGCCTTTTGTCCTTCGGTGTTTTCGTTATTAACATCCTCGTATGCAAAAACATTATTTCCTTTTGTATTGGTAAAATCGGCTCCATTTTGTCCGTTTATGTCATGCCATCCCCATGGCGAAGCCGTTGTGTCGTGCGGGTTGATTTCTAAAATTCGTTCACCATCAAGTGGTCCCGATGAGTTAAAATTATAAACTAAATATTGAGCCGAATCGCTTTGTGTGTGTGTTAATATTTTGTTTTCATTTTTAGGCGTAAACGGATATAAGTTAGCTTGATGCTCAAGATGTGTACATTGTAAGTTCAAATTTTTATCTACAAGTAATTCATGATTTTTTGCATCCAACTTAACTTGATATAAATGTTTTAATTGTGCATCATATAACTCAAAATTCCAAACCAGTTTTAAGGTTTTATCTTTTTGTTTATAAAATTGTAAATCGGCATAAGCTGTGTAATTTTCATAACCTTTTATACTAATTTTAAATGTGTTTGGTGTTATTTGATCTGTTTTGTAATTTATTGTACTTGCATATTTTTTTAGTGTTAATACCTTTGGTAAAGCGTTTTGAAGTGAAGTATGATCCGTGTTTTTTACTTTCGCTTTTATATTTTTTTCGAATGAATGTGTAACGCTAAAAACTTTTCCGTTTTTTACAATCATAGATGCAATAGCATTTTCAATAGTAATTCCGTTGTGTAATTGATTTACATAATAAACTGTTGCGTTTTTATCTTTAAGATATGAATGATTAGCAACATATAATTCTGTAACATCGGCTTTTGTAACCCCATGTTCTAAATAATTTTTTTGCCAATAATCAAGTAAAATAGTTTCTGTTTTTTGCGCTAAACCCAACGGAATAACTAAAATAAGAAGTAGAAAAGTAAAAATATGTTTCATGAAAATGCCGTTTGGGTTGTTATCTATATAAACTAAGTTAAAATTATATAAAAAAACAAGAGGTTGTGTTTGATAGATACAAAAAAGCCAGAATTTATATATTCTGGCTTTTATAATTATCCTTTCAGCATTTTATACATTTGTAGCGCTTTTCCGTCGGAAAGCATTGATACAAAATGTGCAATATTTAGTAATCTTTCGTATAAGGTTGTCTTGATTGTACTATACTTTTCTGGTAAAAGTTGTAAAACCATAGCATCAAAAGCGGTAGGACAATTGTTAAAGTTGTTATTTAACGCTGTGCAAAAAGTATCTAATAAAAAATTAATAACTTGATAACCAATTATTTCTTTTTCGATAACTTCTCCCGATTTGTATACTTTTTTGATACAAATATCTAAAATATTCGAAATTTGCTCTTTATATAAACTAAAATCCATTAAGGCGTGATTAAAGTTTCCTTTTAAAATATCTTCTTCGTTTTCTATAAATATTCGAACAGCATCTTGTATTAAAGAGTTAATAGCAATAGCTCGTAGGTAGGATATTTTATCTTCGGTATGCTCTAATTTGTTATATTTTTCTTGGTCAATGGTTGTTACCAATGGTTTTAAATACGATTCGATTAAATCAACATCAATCCATTTTAGGTTTACACCATCTTCAAAATCAATGATGGTATAACAGATATCGTCGGCAGCTTCTACTAAAAAAGTTAGCGGATGTCTTTTATAACGAATTTCACCATTTTCTGAATTTGAGATTAATCCCAACTCGTTGGCTATGTCTTTAAAAGTATGTTTATCGGACTGAAAAAAACCGTATTTTTTATCGTGAATTTCGGCCGTAGGTTTTTTGGGTAAACTCTCTTTAGGATATTTCATGAAAGCACCTAAAGTGGCATACGAAAGTCGCAGAGCGCCTTCCATCCCGGGTCTGGAACTTGTTAAAACCGAAAATCCATTTGCATTTCCTTCAAAATCAATTAAATCTTGCCATTGTGCATCTGTTAATTCCTCTTTATATTGTTTGCCATTTCCTATTTTAAAATACTCACCAATAGCACGTTCTCCAGAATGTCCAAAGGGAGGATTCCCAATATCGTGGGCTAACGAAGCCGCTGCAACTATGGTTCCAAAATCATTAAAATTATGTCCGTATTCTTGGATTAGATAAGGATATTTTTCAAGAATTTTTTTTCCTACAATTCTTCCTAACGAACGACCAACTACAGAAACCTCTAAACTATGTGTAAGACGCGTGTGTACAAAATCGGTTTTAGAAAGCGGAATAACTTGGGTTTTATCTTGTAAACTTCTGAAAGCCGATGAGAAAATGATACGATCGTAATCCGAATCATATCCAATTCTAATGTCATCTTGTTCTTTTCTGTTTCGCTTTTGTGTATCACCATGTCTGTTTAAGGACAGTAAGTTTTCCCATTTCATCATACACATTTCTTAAAAAATTAAACCTTGTATGTAGGCGTATGCAATTAAAAAAACAAAGGCTGTAATTAAAACAATTACTCCCATTTTTACTGTTTTTGTTCCTTTTTGGCTGTCTTTTTCTTTTAAAAAATAAAATTTAAGTCCAACATTTAACACCATAATTACTACTAAAATTTGTAGTACGGTTTGTTGTAAAGCCAAATCAGTATTTATGTATTTATTTAATAGATAAACAAGAATTAAAAATAGGAATAGGTATTTATTTAAAAATTCTAAAACTTTTCTCATTAATTATTTTGTTTTAATTTACTTTGAATGATGTTATTTTTTATTGATTGAAAGACCAATTGTTGCGCCTCGGCAAATGAGATGTTGTATTGGCGATTTACGGTAGCAAATTCTGTTGGATATTGTGCTAATAGATAATCGTAATATTGATTTAGTATTTCCGAATTAGGCAGTTTAAATTCCAACTCTAAATCAAATCTTCTGCGTAAAGCTTGATCAATCATTTGTATTTGATTGGTTGCAGCGATCAAAATTGATTTTTGCGGAAAGTAATCCATTAGTTGTATAATGGCATTTACCACGCGTTTCATTTCGCTGTTATCATTATTGTCGTAATCTCTAATTTGACCTAAAGAATCGAATTCGTCTAAAAAAAGTACAGAAGCTTCGTATTGCACTTCTTTAAAAAGCGCTTCTAAGTTTTTAGCAGTTTCTCCAAGTTTTGACGAAATAATCCCAGATAAATTAATAACCACTAATTTCATATTAAAATGAGTTGCAATTGCTTTAGCCGTATACGTTTTGCCACAACCCGTTGCACCGTGTAACAAAAGTTTATTAGCAACGGGTAAATTATATTGTAGTAAATCGTTTTTAAACTGATATTCGAGCAAAAATTGCGACATTTTTGATTTAATCTCCTCGTCGTAAAATATTTGATTGATATCTACTTTAGTACGCTCTAAAAAGTAATTGTTCATTTTTAAAATAATGATATAAAAAAACAGTACATAAAAGTACTGTTTTAACTGGTTATTTTTTTAATTCTTCAGCAACTTTTTCTAATTCTTGATACCATTCTAAGCCAAAACGACGCACTAAAGCCTCTTTTAAAAACTTATAAACAGGCACAGCAAGTTCATGACCAAGTGTACAAGCATCATTACAAATATGCCAACGGTTATAATTCACAGCCGAAAATTCTGTATACTCTTTAATTCGGATAGGGTACAAATGACATGAAATGGGCTTTTTCCAATCAATTAATCCTTGGTTATAGGCTTGTTCAATACCACAAAGAGCTGTTTCGCCATCAAAAATTACGTATGCGCAATCTGCATTATTGATAAGTGGCGTTTCAAAATCGCCATCCGTTCCCGTGATCCAAGTACCTTGTTCCTCAATTGCCTGAATACCTTCTGGGCGTAAAAAGGGTTTAATAATTGGAAAAATATCTTCTAATATTTTATTTTCCTCCACAGTTAAAGGTGCGCCTGCATCTCCATCGACACAACAAGCTCCTTTGCAGGCAGATAAGTTACATACAAATTCTTTTTCTAAAATATCTTCAGAAACAATAGTTTTACCAAGCTGAAACATAATATTGAACTACAAATTAAGTTTGCAAAGATACGTTTTTATTTGCAGGTATTATAATGGTGTTTATGTGTTAAAAAACACTAAATAAAATACGGACTAAATAAAAAATATAGCTAATTTTGTACAAAAATTTAAATAAATTTAATTTTAAGGCATGAATTTTAGTTTAAAAGAAATTATGACGGCTACAATGATTCTTTTTGCCGTTATTGATATTGTTGGTAGTGTTCCAATTATTGTTGATTTGCGTAATAGGGTTGGACACATTCAGTCCGAAAAAGCCTCGATTGTTGCTGCAATTATTATGATTTCTTTTTTGTTTTTAGGAGAAGAAATTTTAAAATTAATTGGAATTGATGTAAAATCGTTTGCAGTTGCAGGTGCTTTTGTTCTCTTTTTTTTAGCACTCGAAATGATTCTAGGAATTCAGCTCTATAAAGACGAAGAAGCAAATACGGCCTCAATTGTTCCGTTGGCTTTCCCGTTAATCGCTGGTGCGGGATCAATGACAACGATATTATCCTTAAAAGCCGAATTTCATACCGTTAATATTATATGTGCAATTTTATTAAACATATTAATTGTATATTTTGTTTTAAAACTGTCTCCTTTTATTGAACGTAAGTTAGGTAAAAATGGATTGGGTGTTATTCGTAAAGTTTTTGGTGTTGTATTACTTGCTATTGCCGTTAAACTTTTCGCTGCAAACGTTAAAGGTTTATTTATATAGATTAATAAATGTATCTTAATCTAAAATTATAAGAAATGAAATTTGATGTATTAATTGTTGGTGGTAGTGTAGCAGGAATGTCTTGTGCTTTAGTTTTAGGATCGGCACAAAAAAAGGCTTTTGTACAAAATAAAAGTATTGCAGTATTGGCACATCAAAGAGCCTCTGCTTTACAAGATGGTTTGTATAATAACGCTTACGGAATTCCGGCAGGAACTTTAGGTGCCAATTTGTTAACAGAATCGATACAACATTTAAAAAACACGTATCCGCATATTTTGTGTATTGAAAATGAAAAAGTGGTTAAAGTTGCAAAAAATGAAGATCAAACCTATACTGTTTTTACAAATAAAGAAAATCAATATCAAACCAATATTTTAATACTTGCAACAGGTAACGCGGCGATGCATATTGATGGGTTGGAAGAATATGTGATTCCGCATCAAAAATCTATTCCTGAAAAAAATAGAATTCAATTAAAAAATACTGATCATAAAGTTGCTCATAATTTATATGTTGCTGGAACTTTAGCAGGACATCGTAGTCAATTAAGCATCGCTTCTGGTAGTGGTGCAATGGTTGCAACTGATGTTTTGGTGGTATGGAACGAAGGGAAAGAAACACACGCCCACGATTCGATAAAAAAATAGAAAAAACATAAAATAACACATTTTAAGGCTCAAAAAATAATTTTGAGCCTTTTTTTTGCGAAAAATACAATTCTAATACTTAGGGAGTTACTTTTAAATATTGGCTTTTGATGTTATTTTTTATTGGCTGTATAGTTTTTAATATTATTTTTAGCACGTAAAATCATACGAAATATTATGTATGCATAATATTTTGCCTTAAAAAATTGTTAAATTCATAAATAGTTTTATATTTGAATTAGCAAAAAAAATAATCAAAAGAAATACTGAATTACCTATGAGAAAATTATTGTCATTAACTGTTGCGACCTTAGTTACAACAAGTGCTTTTGCAGGTGGATATCGTATCGCTATGCAAGGACAAAAGCAATTAGCAATGGGACACACTGGAGTTGCTGTTGTTAATAGTGCCGAATCAACTTTTTTTAATCCAGCAGGATTATCTTTCTTAGAAAATAAATTTAATGCCTCAATCGGAGGGAATTATTTAAGCAGTCACACCAAATTTCAGAATGTAGACAGAAATTTAGCATACGAATCAAAAAATGCAGGAACTCCGTTCAGTGCTTATTTTTCGTACAGAATTAATAATTGGTTAACTGCAGCTTTAGGAGTTTACTCTCCGTACGGAAGTACAGTAGAATGGGACAAAAATTGGTCAGGTTCTCATTTAGTTAATAAAATTTCGTTACAAGCTATCTTCATTCAACCAACAATTGCAATTAAAATCTCGGATTATTTCTCTATTGGTGGTGGACCAATTTACGCTACAGGAGGCGTAGAATTTGATAAAAATTTATTTAATGGAAATGGTGTTACAGACGAAAATGGTAACAGACCAAACGTGTTAATCGAAGATTCTGGAATTGGAGCTTGGGGATATAACGTTGGTTTTATGCTTAATCCAACAGATAAATTACGTTTAGGATTTAATTACCGTTCTGAAATTAACATGAAAGCAGAAAGAGGAGAAGCAACATTCTCTAACATTCCAGCATTTATGGGAGGTTTAGGTTACCAAAACGGAACTACTGCATTTAATGCAGCTTTACCTTTACCTGCTGAGGCTTCGGTTGGTATATCTTACCAAATTACAGATAAGTTTTTAGTAGCTTTTGATTATAACAGAACTTTTTGGAGAGCATACGATGCTTTAACTGTTGAGTTCCCTGACATGCCAGGTGCTCCAATTAATACAAATAATCCAAACGTAAATCCTAGAAACTATAAAGACGTAAACGCTTATAGATTAGGTGCACAATATCAAGTTAATGATACTTGGACTGTAAGAGGTGGTTGGTATTATGATGAGTCACCAGTACAAAAAGGTTACTTTGCTCCAGAAACACCACGTAACGATTCATACGCATTTACAGGAGGTTTATCATACAATGTAAACTCTAAATTAGCAGTAGATGTATCATTCTTATATTTAGTGTTTAGTGAAGTTAATGCTTCTTATGATCATCATGCTGAGCCAGTAAGTGGTGGACAAACATCATCTTTTGGTGGAACTTTCAAAAACTCGGCTTTCGCTCCAGGTATTGGATTAAGTTATAAATTATAATAAATTTTAAACAAACGAATTCTATATGAAATCATCTAAATATATATTATTAGCAGTAGCTGCAACTTTAGGTTTAACATCATGTGAGCCTGAGTTTGATAACGAATTATCAAACGCTAGTTACAAAGCAGGTGAAGCAGATTTTACTACTTATGTAGCAATAGGTAATTCACTAACATCTGGATACATGGACGGAACGATGTATCGTTCAGGACAACAATATTCTTTCCCTAACTTATTAGCTCAACAATTTGCTTTAGTTGGAGGAGGAGAGTTCACTCAACCAGCATTTGATGCAGACGTTAATAACGTTGGAGGTTTATTATTAGGAGGAAACCCTATCGCAAATACAAAAATGATTATCAACTTACAAGTTGGTGGTCCACAAAATATAAATGCAGCTTCAACTATTGAAGTTTCGAATTTACAAAGAACTGCCTATAACAATATGGGAGTTCCAGGAGCTAAATCATTTCATTTACTTGCACCAGGTTATGGAAATTTAGCAGGAGTTGCAACAGGAGCTGCAAATCCATATTTTGTGCGTCATGCAACAACTGATAACACAACAGTACTAGCTGATGCGATGTCAAAAAACCCAACATTCTTTACAAACTGGATTGGTAGTAATGACGTTTTAGCTTACGCTTTATCTGGTGGTACAGGTGTAGACCGTACTGGAAATATGGATCCAACTACATACGGATCTAATGACATCACTGACCCAGGTTATTTTGCTGGTGTTTACTCAGCAATTATTAACGCATTAACTTCTAATGGAGCTAAGGGTGTTGTTGCTACAGTTCCAAATGTATCATCAATTCCTTATTTCACAACTGTACCTCATAATCCTTTAACGGCTATAGCCTTAGGAGGTGGAGATGCACAACAAGGTCAAGCTACAATTGCTATGCTTAATGGTTTATTCACTGGATTTAACAACGCTTTAGGAGCTTATCAGCAACCATCTCGTTTTGTACAGTATAGTGATGCAACAGGAAACCCAGTTTTAATTGTTGACGAAACGCTACCAGATATGTCTGCTGCTATTGAAATGGTTATTTCTCAAACTCCTTATGCTCAATACGCACAAGCTTTAGGACAATCGTTAAAACAAGCACGTCATGCAACAGCTAACGATTTATTAGTGTTAACTTCAAGTTCAATAATTGGCTCTGCAGAGCCTGGATATCCTACTGGATTAAACGCTAGAGGTGTTATTGTTCCTTTAGCAGATGAATATGTTTTAATCCCATCAGAACAACAAGCTATCGCTACAGCAACAACAGCATACAATAATGCAATTCGCCAAATCGCGGCGTCTAAAGATTTAGCAGTAGCTGATATGAACGCAATAATGCAACAATTATCAACACAAGGAATTGTTGTTGATGGTGTTAATTACGGTTCAGGATACTTTTCAACAGGAACTGTAGGAACAGTATTATTTTCACTAGATGGAGTTCACCCAAATGCTAGAGGATATGCTTTAGTTACTAACGAGATTATAAAAGTTATCGAAGCTCACTATGGTGCTAAATTACCTAAATACTCACCAATGACATTTCCTGGTGCAACAATCTTAACATCTAACTAAAATCTTATACAAAAAGCTCTGCAAATACACTGCCCCCAAAAAGTTAGACACTTTTGGGGGCATTTTTTATGGCAAGAAAAGTAAAATATGATGTAGCAT
>CANRKI010000090.1 GCA_947631175.1 uncultured Flavobacterium sp. | reverse complement strand
CCTGGAGCAGTACCATTATTACCATTACCATTATTTGTTCTTGCAGCACCACCAGCACCTCCTGAATTTGCTCCAGCGCCTCCAGCTCCTGAATTAGTTCCATCATTTCCACTTACTTTATGGTTACCTACAGAAGCAGTAGCTTGTCCTCCATCGCCGCCTGAAGTTGTATTATCTGCAACACCTGAGCCTCCTTTTGCAAGTAGTAAATTAGTATTAGAATTTAAGTAAAAACGTGAATCTCCTCCATTATTAGTTCCTCTTGAGCCAGAGCCACCAGTACCAACAACTATAGTATAAGTACCCGCAGCTAAGTTACTCCAAGATGTTTCTGCGTAAGCACCACCACCAGCACCTGCTTTAGCACCGTTTGAAGTACTTCGAGCCCCTCCTCCACCAGCACCCCAAGCTTTAATAGTAATGTTAGTGGCGCCTTGAGGGATATCAATTGTACCATTACTATCAAATGTTTTAGAAAATTGCATTGTTGTTTGTGCAGAAACTTGCGATACACAAAATAATAATAACAATGTGTAAAAAACCTTAAATGAATGTTTGATATTTATATGTATTTTTTGCATAATATGTTTTTTTAGATTGTAATTAAATAAAAAGTCATCATCCTAATTGTTTAGATGTATTAGAAAATAAACAATCAATAACTCTTATTAATTACTTAACTACAAATACAATATTCATAAAAGACATAGGTGAAGCTTCTCCGATTATTTTGTAGCTTAAAACACCATCTTCATTTATAGATAAATCACTAAATACAGCTTTATCATAATATGTTACATAATAATGTAATTCTCGTTTTCCATAAGTATAAATTGTAGCTGGTGCACCTGTACTACCAACTAATCCTTCATAAGATGTATTAATTGAAGCTGTACCTTGAATGTTTGCACCTTGAATTATGTTAAAAGTCGTTCCTTCGAATTGGTTTTTATATAATTCATAAAGATCTCTCTGTAAAACCGTTGTTCCTGTAGTTTTATTATCGGTATTAAAAATTACCGAAGGCATATAAAAAAAGTTAGGAGCCTTTACTGTTACAGTATATTCAGTATTATTACTACCTTGCGGTGTATTTGCTGTTACAGTAGCCGTTTTTGTGTTACCTGAAACTACACTCGACGTTTTTTGATTTTCATTAATCTTTGAAGCATTTAAAAACGCTCCATTATCAAAAGAAATTAAGTTTCCTGTTTTAGTACTAACTACATTTGCAGTTTGATTAGCACCTTCTTCAGGCTTATAAGTGATTACTCCTGTTGAAGCATCTTGTGATAAACTTGTTACAGTTTCGTTTGTTTTTACGACTAGTCCTAAATCTAGACCTGTACTTGACACACCATTTATTGTACTTACCAGCTCATTATCACTATTTAGAGATAAAGCATTGGTATTTATAATATTTGCATTTTTTTCAATACCATTAACAGTGCTTGTCATCGTATTTTGAGCTGAAGACAATACATTTGTTGTGGTTGGTGAAATTACAGACTGATCTACCCAAGAAGTAGAAGAACCGTCTGTATTTGTAACCAAAACTTGACCAGCGGTACCTTGCGTAATTTGATTGTTTGTTACTTTACCTCCAATATTTGAAAGCGTAAGGTTAGCTTCAGCAACATCAATTGAAAAGGCTTCAAGAGTAGCTCCGACAGGATTACCTCCTAAAGTAACTTTATTGCTTGCTGCCGTCACATTTTTTCTGTCACTAATTGCAGTTGGAGTTATATTTTTTGGTTCCCAAGCAGAACCGTTCCAAGTTAATACTTGATTTGCATTTGGATTTGTATTAGCGATGTCTCTACCCTGTAATTTTACAACTGTAGTTGCTCCTAAAGTTCCAGTAACATCACCCAATAAATGCAATGCAGTTGTATCATCAGTAGCAAGTAATCTTTTCCAAGTTCCTAAAGTACCATCTGTTGTCCAGTAGTAATAACCTGGAATGATATTATAAGTTGGTAAACTTGCTGTATTATAAACTAATAAAGCATTTACTTTTTCTGCATTAGTTCCTAATTCTCCTTTTATCGGATCAAAATGAGTTAAATCTTTTAATGCAACTCTAGGTATTAATAAACCTTTACTTTCAGAATTCATTTCAATTACTGAAGCTTTACTTGGTTGTTCGGTTCCGAAACCTTGTTGTGCAACAGCATATTGTGAACTAAATACAAGTAACGTAACTAGAGTGCTTATTTTCAGTATCCTTTTATTCATAATTTGATTTTTTTAATTAACCAAAGCGAAAGCTTCAGTTGAAAAACTTAAACAATATTATTGTTTGAGACCAAAGAATTGACTCCTTTGGTCTCAAACTAAAATTATACTATTAGTTACGTCCTACGATTATCCATTCAGATCCGTTTGATTTCACAATCCATCCTTGATAAGGCATTGATCCGTATGTATTTAAAACATTTAAATATCCAGTATGATTTTCATTAGCATTTACGATTTTAATACTAATTGTTTGTCCTTCATTTTCAGATGTAGCAGCTGGGAAAGTAACTGTTTGATCAGCATTAGCTAATGTTACTTTTAGAATAATCTCAGAAATATAAGGTGAATAATTTGTATTACCCGCAATGTCAACATTAGTTGTTGAATATGATGCTGTAGGTTTTTCCCATGATGTTGTTAAACTACCATCAGCTTTCTTAATTGTTGTTAATACTAAACCTGCTTTATTTGCTGGAGTAATCTCAATATTTAAATCTTGTAACAAAGCAGCATTATTTGTTTCTGATACTGTGATTGTACTTGAAGATAGCTTTTGACCTGTAATATCAGTTCCTGATAATTGTGATGGAACCCATTTTCCTACAGTTTCATCAAATTTCAATACTTGGTTATTCAATGGATCAGTTTCTGAAACTGCTGTACCTTGAATTGCTTCAACTTTAGTAGCGTCTAAAGATCCTGTTACATCACCACTTAGTTTCGTATTTGATAGATTAATACCTAACACCCCATCTGTGATATTTACAGTAGCATCTGTTGCTGCTTCTTTTACTACACCAAGTGTTGTTCCGCTTGCAGTTGCCACAGATACATTATAGTTTAAACCATTTGCACTTGTACCGTTTTCTGCAATTGTAATTGCTCCAACACCCGTATAAGAATCTTTATTACCTAATGCCGATTGATCAATCCAAGTTACATTTCCAGAAGCATCTGTTACCATTACTTTAGAATTTCCTTCCGACTTCATATCGATTGCCTGGATTGTACCGTTTTTAATATCTTCTGAAGTTAAGCTTTCAGCAGCAATTTTTAATTCAGTTTGTACTAAAACTGCATCAGCTAAAGTTTTACCTTCGTTCGTTCCACCTACGATATAAATTTTACCATCTGTTGTTAAAGTTTTTTTATCTGTTAAAGATCCAGGTGTAATCGCTTGATAAGTTACATTACCTGCACCATCTGCTACAGGAACTTGCCCAGCAGTTGCAGGAGTTTGAGTTCCGTTATCAGTTGTAAATGATGTCATTTTATCTGGTGAAACCGATTTAGGCGCTAATTTTGCATTGGTAATAGCTCCATCAGCAATAGCTAAAGTTACATCAGCTAAAAGTGCATCAGCAACTGATGGATTCCCATTTACTGTAATACCTTGACCTGTTAAAGTTTTTTTATCTGTTAAAGATCCAGGTGTAATTGCTTGATAAGTTACGGTTCCATCTGCATTTACAGTTGCAACGTGTCCTGCAGTTTCATCTTTAGCATTTAATTTTTCAGCTTTAACAGAAAAATCTTGAATTTCAATCTTCGTTGGTTGCAATACTGCTCCTTGTCCGTTTCCTTGTTCAAAAGCAAGACCATCACCTAATGTTAAATCTTTAGCGTCGAAAAGTGCTGCTCTTGAAGTAATTTTAAGAACTCCATCAGCTCCCATGATAACAATTTTATCATCTGCTGTTAAAGCATCAGTAGTAACTTCATCTAAACCAGTAATAGCTAAATTATTATTCCCTGTTGCAATTGTAGTATCTTCAGTTAAATTTCCATTAAATTTAATTTCAATTTTACCCTGAGCATTTTTAGAAATTCCAATAGCATTACCTGCAACTAATTCATCAAACACAAAATCGTTAGGATTAACCCATACAGTACCACCTGATGCATTGCTAACTAAAACTTGTCCTTCTGTTCCACCTTTAACACTTACATTATAGGTTTTTACTCCATCAACATAAGTAGCTTCTGGGATTGTTATATTTCCATTTTCTGCAGCTTTAACAACTACATCTTTTTCATTAACAGCGGTTGTAAAACGTACCCATTTACCTTGCCAAGCACCAGCGTCCGATGTATTAGTTCTTTCCCAATAGTAAAAACCTGGTGTTACTGCTGTTGCTCCTGTTCCATCTGTCGCTGTATTGTAAACAAATAAAGAATTTGCAGGTGCAGTTATAGGTCCGTTGTTATCTGTAGCTGTTAAAGCTACTCTTGGAATTAAAAGACCTCTTTTAGAAGATACGATATCAACTGCAGCAGATTTGTCTGGTTGATTTGTACCAAAACCTTGTTGTGCAAATGTGTTTGAAGTTGCTAATAAAGCGAATGCTAATGTTGCAGATAAAATAATTTTTTTCATTTGTTGTTTTCGTTTTAATTAAGTATTATTTTGGTTTGCTTTAAAATTTATTTACGATTCTCCAATTTGTACCATCAGAAACTAAGTCCCAACCTGAGAAAGGTAATGCGGTATATAAACTAGTTACACCATCTAAGCTTCCGCCGTTTGAAGTAACATTTACGTAATAATCTTCTTGATTATCTAATTTTTTTACAGTGATTTTTTTTCCTTTTTTCCCGACTGCACTTGGTAAAACAATATTTACGTCGGCAGTTAAAGCATTTCCTAAAAGGATAACATCGGTAGGTAAAACTTCGTAAGTACCTGAAATTTCTTTGATATCAAAAAGTTGTTCTTGATTGATGCTTAATTCACCCTGAGCGTTTATTAAAACCGAAGGATTGTTTTCGGATTGTTTAACAATTCCTAAATTTGTAGCGCTGGCAGTAGCTACTGCAACTTGATAAGGAGAGTTTTCAGAACCATTACCTGTAACTGTAATATTTTCTGAACCTTGAACCCAAGTTTTTAAACTAGATAAATTTACCGATACAGTTTGATTATCGGAATCAGTTAAAATCAATTCACCCTCGTTTAATTGAAGTGAAATGTTTTTTGTATTTTCAAGAAATTGTGACAAATCAACAGCCCCTCCATTTTCTAATTGTAAAATAGATCCCTCTATTGTCAATTGCTGGTTATCGGTATTAATTAAGGCTAAGTCGGTTTGAACAAAATCACCTTCTGAGTCGGTAAGTTTTAAAACACTACCTTCTAAAACCATTGTTATGTTTTTAGCATTAGTATCTTCAAAAATCTCAGATGGATTCTCAAAATACTCATTCAAATCAATATCGTTCAATAAGCGTTTCCATTGATTTACATCCCAATAGTAGAATCCAGGTTTAATTTCTAAATTATTTGATAAGTTAAAAACCAACAAACTGTTAACATTTCCATTAACAATGGTTGATGCATCAAACCTGTTAGTAAGATTTACACGTGGTATTAACATACCTTTATCTGAAGCCACCATGTCTAATTGAGCAGATTTATTTGGATCTAATGTTCCAATACCAACCTGAGCATTAGCTGCAGTTAAAGCTCCAAAAAAAAGCGTAAGTGACATTAATCTTTTTTTCATAAGTCTTAAATTTAATGTGTTAAAAAAACACCAGTATATATTTGTTTTTTTTGATTTGTTTTATTAAATTCGAATTAATTAACGTTGTGTATTCAATACAAACAACAACTAATTTTAAATTCGAAAGCATCCAAAAAACACTCTAAACCATTACATTTTGTTAAAAAAATTAAACTTTTATCAAAAATTAAAATAAAATTAACAAACTGAAAAACAAGAACTTAAAGTTTAAAAAAAATAAATTATAACTTTATTTTTATTGAGTTTTGGAGTGCCAAATTTGAAACAAAAAAAAAACAATATATCAGCGTATAAATACGTGTTTTAAAAAAGACGTATTTATACCTAAGAACATCATTAAAATCATAAAAGCTCTAGAACAAAAGCAATTTTATAAAGTCTACAAAAAAAAGAGAGTGTAATAATTTTAAAATTATTACACTCTCTTTTTAAGATTATTTCTTAATATAGAAATATTACATAACGACTAACTCATCTAAATTTACCAATTGATTTTGTAAAGCAAATATGATTAAGCCAGCAATATTTTTGACTCCTATTTTTAGAAAAATATTATTTTTATGACCTTCAACAGTACGTTGCGTGATAAATAAAACTTCACCAATTTCCTTAGCTGTTTTTTGCTGACACAATAATTTGACAATTTCAATTTCACGTTCGGTCAAAGAATTTTCAATATCAATTAAAGGCTTTGGTGCTTTTGAAGATATTTGAGACCTTAACAATTGTACTTGTTTATCGTTAAAATAAAATCCATTTTTATACACTTGCAAAATAATTTCACTCAACTCTAAAGGTGAAGTACCTTTTGGTAAAAAAGCAGAAACTCCTTCTTTAACCATAAAACCTATCGTAGTATCCTGATAATGAGACGATATAACTATAACTTTCGTTTCTGGACTACGTTCTTTCATTTCTTTTAAAACTTCTAATCCATTTATAGTTTTCATCTTTAAATCCAAAAGCAAAACATCAATAGGTAAATGATTTGAATTTTCTAAATATTCTAATAATGCTAAACCATCAACATGATCAAAAACCACTTGAATTTTATTATTTTGAGAAAAGAATGTTTTTAATAACGAAACAATTAAAAAATCATCATCTACTAGTCCTAATTTGATTTTATTCATATTTTGTAAATCTGATAAAAAATCTTAATAAAAATATTAAGATTGCCAATATACAAATTTACATGAGATAATTTATTATTTTTCTAACTCTGTTTTATGATTATAATTCATTTGATTTAAGTCTGAAATAATATCACAAATCATAAAATAGGTATCATCTCCTTTTATATAATTCTCTTTTAAGGAAAACATTTTTTGAATAACAATATCTTGGAGCTTATCAAATTCATAGTTTTCAATTTGATGTTTAAATTTCCCATGCTTCATTAAATCTCTTAATCTTTTACCTTTAGAGGTCAATTTAAAAATTATATTTTCTTGTTTTTTATTTTGTTTAAAAATATAAATACAAAATATTACAACAATAACAATAGAGATTATCATTAAAATCAAAAATAGCAACAATAAAGAATTTATTTCGTAAAAACTAAACATGACACAACCGTAGTTATTTATTTAAACATAATATTTTAGCATATATAAAGAAACACACTCAAATATATGCAAAAAAACACAACTAAATAAAAAAAATTAACAATAAATCGTTATTTAATTTCAATTGGAGGTAACGACCATTTTTTTAACACTGCCAAGATTCTAATTGCAATAACAATTAAAACAGTTAAAATAAAAATAAGATCATCATTTAATTTTAAATATTGAAAACCAAAATATGCAAAACCTCCAAGTATACAAGCTGTTGCATAAATTTCTTTTCTAAAAATAACAGGAATTTCATTACATAAAATATCCCTTAAAACTCCTCCAAAACAAGCTGTAATAGTACCTAAAGAGATACAAATTAAGGGATGTAAATTAATTTCGACACCTTTTTCTAATCCAACTAAAGTAAAAAGCCCAATTCCTATAGTATCAAATAAAAACAATGAAGTTCGAAAAATATTCAAACGCTTTCTTAAAAGAATAGCCAAAATAACACTTACAATAACAATATAAAAGCTATCTAGGTTCTGTAACCAAGAAACTGGTGTATTTCCAATCAATACATCACGCAAAGTACCTCCTCCAATTGAGGTAACTAAAGCAATTGTTAATACTCCAAAAAAATCAAGACGCTTTTCAATTGCCGCTAAAGCACCAGAAACAGCAAAAGCAATAATACCTAAAGCATTTAAAATGTCAATAAAATCAAAAAACATATATGGATATTTAAAATTCAGAAATTAGCTTTCTATTTTTTTTCTCAAAAATATAATAATATAAAAACACACTTAACTTAAATTAAGAAGTTTTAATTAATTTTGTAAGGTACATTTAAGTATTTACTTTTACACAAATTCAAAAAAACTTCCAATAAAAAACCAGAATGAAACAAATAAGTAGCTTACAAAATTCATTGATTAAAAATTTGGTACAACTTCAAGAAAAATCAAAAGCCCGCAAAAGTAGTGGTTTATTTTTAATTGAAGGTAAACGAGAAGTTTCTTTAGCTTTAATCGGTGCTTTTAAAATTGAAACTATTTTATTCTGTCTAGATTTTATTTCTGAACAAGAAGTTATAAACATGGTTAATAATTTAGATTCTATCGATATCATAGAAGTTTCTAAAGAAGTTTATCAAAAATTAGCTTATCGGGATACGACTGAAGGTTTACTTGCAGTCGCAAAGAGTAAACCAAACAAATTAGAAGATTTAAAACTAAAAGAAAATCCCTTAATTTTAATCGCCGAAGCTCCAGAAAAACCTGGTAACATTGGTGCTTTATTACGTACAGCTGACGCAGCAAACATCGATGCAGTTATAATTGCAAATCCAAAAAGTGATTTATACAACCCTAACATTATTAGATCAAGCGTTGGTTGCGTGTTTACTAATCAAATTGCAGTCGGAAGTTCCGAGGAGATAATAAATTTTTTAAAAGAAAAAAACATTGCAATTTACAGTGCTATCCTGCAAGAAGCTAAGCCCTATTACACTCAAAATTTTAAACAAGCTACTGCACTTGTAGTTGGAACCGAAGCTACAGGATTGAGTGAAATTTGGCGAAAAAAGTCTACACAAAATATTATTATTCCAATGGAAGGTGAAATTGATTCAATGAATGTTTCTGTTGCTGCAGCAATTTTACTTTTTGAAGCTAAACGTCAAAGAGATTATTCAATTTAAGTTTTTTTTTCAAAAAAGACTGATTTCAAATCGAACATTTAATTTAACCCACATTTTTATCTAATAAATATTTTTCTATCTACATTTATAGAGAACAGTAAAAAAACAAAAAGTACTTAGATTTGTGTGAAATAAAACTCTAAGACTATTTTTACTAAAATTAATTTTAACTAATTCTAAAAAATCAGTTTAGAATCAGTTGAAATTTTTAAAATTGCATTGCTAAATATATTATATTTAGAGAATCAACCCATTTTACTTATGACCGAATTAGAACAAGAAAATAAAGCTATTGCTCGAGAATATAAAGAATTATTGAGTATAAGTTATCAAACTCTAAATGAAGAAGAAAAAAAATTAATTCGAAAAGCATTCGACGTAGCAGTTGATGCACATAAAGATCAACGCAGGAAGTCTGGTGAAGCCTATATCTTCCACCCTATAGCAGTCGCAAAAATTGTTGCCTCTGAAATTGGTTTAGGGCCTACTTCAATTGCGGCTGCATTAATGCACGATGTAGTTGAAGATACTGATATAACGATAGAAGATATCGAAAAAATGTTTAATCCTAAAATTGCACAAATTGTTGAAGGATTAACTAAAATTTCGAAATTAGAACCCGATCCAGATGTTTCAATGCAAGCAGAAAATTATCGTAAAATGTTATTGACATTGAACGATGATGTTCGAGTTATT
The DNA here is from genome assembly GCA_947631175.1 of uncultured Flavobacterium sp. Taxonomy (GTDB): domain Bacteria; phylum Bacteroidota; class Bacteroidia; order Flavobacteriales; family Flavobacteriaceae; genus Flavobacterium. The sequence goes on along the minus strand of CANRKI010000090.1, from coordinate 857 downwards.
TTAATTAAAATAGCCGATCGTTTACATAATATGCAGACGATGGAAAGTATGGCTCCACATAAACAAGCAAAAATTGCTTCAGAAACCTTATACATCTACGCACCTTTAGCTCATCGCTTGGGGTTGTTTAATATTAAAACCCAACTAGAAGACTTAGGCTTAAAATACACTGAACCAGATACTTATAAAGACATTGTTAGCAAAATTAAGGAAACAAAAGAAGAACAAGAAGCTTACATTGAATCAATTACAAGTGTATTAAAAGAATCGTTAAAAACAGAAGGTGTTGAATGCTCGATAAAAGGTCGTCCAAAATCAATTTTTTCAATACGAAAAAAAATGAAAGTTCAAAATGTGAGTTTTGAAGAGGTTTATGACAAATTTGCAATCCGCATCATTTATAAATCATCTTTACATGATGAAAAATTTATTGCCTGGAAAATATATTCAATAGTAACTGATTTTTATCGTCCGAGTCCAAGTCGCCTAAGAGATTGGATTTCTTCACCAAAATCAACTGGATATGAAGCGCTTCATATTACCGTTATGGGACCACGAGGTCGTTGGGTTGAAGTACAAATTCGAAGCGAGCGAATGGATGAAATTGCAGAAAAAGGTTACGCTGCGCATTACAAATACAAACAAGGAGTTACAGAAGAAAACAGTCTAGATATTTGGTTGAATCAACTAAAAGAAACGTTAGAGAACCAGGATGCTAATGCAGTAGATTTTGTAGAAGACTTTAAATTAAATTTATACTCTAAAGAAATTTACGTCTTTACACCAAAAGGCGAAATTAAATCGTTACCTAAAGGAGCAACAACTTTAGACTTTGCATTCAGTATTCACTCCGAAGT
>CANRKI010000089.1 GCA_947631175.1 uncultured Flavobacterium sp. | reverse complement strand
GGTAAAAAATGCAAAAAATGAAGAGGTTTCGCGTTTTGATATTAAAATGTAATTTTTTGCATTTGCGTTAGGTGGAGTAGCGGCATCCTTGCTTGTAGCGGAGCGCAAAGCAAGATATAGCGAATACACCGCCCCCAAGCCTACCGATTTGTTTGTTTTATTTTGTTTTTATAGCGCTGGGGGAACGCCCAAAATTAAAAGCTCAACTCCATAAAATTGAAATTGAGCTTTTGTTTTATATTTCTTTTCCGTTTATTAAAACTTTATCGATTAGGTTATCTCCAAATCGGTACGGAATTTCGTAGTAATTTTGAATGGGTTTTGTAATAATTATGTTTCCTAGTTTGCCTTTGGTTATGCTGCCTACATGTTGGTCAACTTCCATGGCGTGAGCGGCGTTTATTGTGGCTGCGTTTATGGCCTCTTCGGGAGTCATTTTCATTTTAATACAAGCGGTTGCGACTACAAAATTCATGTTTCCCGATGGGGTTGTACCTGGATTATAGTCGGAGGCTATTGCGAGTGGTAGTCCGGCTTGTAGCATTTTGCGCGCTGGTGTGTACGGGATGGAGATAAAGTATGAGCACGTTGGTAAGGCTACGGGCATGGTGTTCGAATTTTGTAGGACTTGGATGTCGTGGTCGGTTACAATTTCGAGGTGATCTACCGATACTGCGTTGTTTTTCACGCACATTTCGATGCCATTTATCGCAGTAAATTGATTGACGTGAATTTTAGATTTAATGTTGTATTGCTTCGCGGTTTGCATGATTTTTTCGGTGTCTGCTACCGAGAAATATCCCGTTTCTAGAAAAGCGTCTACGTAATCGGCCAGTTTTTGGTTGGCAATTGTAGGTATCATTTCGTTACAAATTAAATCGATGTAATCTTGTTGGTTGTTTTTGTATGCGGCAGGGTAGGCGTGTGCTCCTAAAAATGTAGCTTTAATAGGCAGGTTAGGGTACGCGTTTTTAAGTTTTTTTATTACGCGAAGCATTTTAATTTCGGCTTGCGTAGTTAATCCGTAACCCGATTTAATTTCGATAGCTCCTGTTCCTAAGGCAATTACTTCTTTTAAGCGTTTTTCGGCTTCAAAAAATAATTCTTCTTCGCTGGTTTCTTGTAAAAGTTGGGCCGAGTTTAAGATGCCACCGCCACGTTCAAAAATTTGTTCGTAAGTTAATCCGTTAATTCTATCAACAAATTCTTGCACTCTGTTTCCGGCATATACAAGGTGCGTGTGGCTGTCAACCCATGTTGGTAAAACCACTCGGTTGGTGCAATCTATAATGAGTTCGGCAACGTAATGTTCTGGTAACTGCTGCATTGCACCATAACAAGCAATTTTTCCGTTTTGTATATATAGATAAGCATTTTCGATAATAGGGAGTTCTTGCATTTGCGCACCCTTAAGTATAGGCGTGTTTTGATCACGAACCTGTACTAATTGTTTTATATTGGTTAAAAGAGTGTTCATTTTTTACTATTTTTATGTAAAAATAATGATTAATTTGGCATTAAGCGAATTTAAATAAATTATAGCTTTGAAAAATTTTAAACGAAAAGCACCTATAACTGTTCAGCCGTATACCTTTGAGTATCATGGTAAATATGTTAATGAACCTATTGATTTTGAGTTATTTATTTATAATGATTTGGAGGTGAAAGAGGTACAAAGTAATGATATTAAAGATATTGAAAAGGCATTATCGGATTTAAAACCTAAAGATATGGTTTGGTTGAATGTACACGGCTTACATGAACCAGAAGTTTTCAGGGTTTTAGGGGCTACTTTTTCGATTCCGAATTCGTTATTGCACGAGGTGTTATCGCCAGCTAAACGAAGTAGGTTAGAGGAGACCGATATGGTTATTTGCTCGCATATTAAATCGGTAAATAAATTTTTACAAAACGGAAATGTTGAGGTGATTCCTGTTTCGATGATTTTGAAAGAAAACACTTTACTATCTTTTCAAGAAAAGCACAATAATTTATTTGATGTAGTACGCGAACGTATTAGAACTAAAACGGGGAGTGTTAGACGCAAAGGTGAAGATTATTTGTTTTATTTACTGATAGATTCGATGTTAGAGAATTATTATACTTTACTGGATCGATTGGAGGAAATTTTGGAACTTGTGGTTTTAGAGGTTAAAAAAAGTAAAACACCTTTGACTTTAGAAAGTTTACAAGATTTAAAAACTTGTTTTTTAGATTTAAAACGAGTGATAATACCTTTAAAAGAGGTTTTGAGTTCGGTCATTAACTCGACTACTTCTGCCGAGTATCCTTTTTTGGAGGATGCGAACGTGGTGTATTTTTCAAAATTGTATAATAAAACCCTAGAAATTGCAGATCAGATTGACGATGAATTGATTCAGATAGAAAATGCAACCAATTTTTTCTTTTCGATGCAAAGCCATCGTATGAATGAGATTATGAAGGTTTTAACCATTGTATCGGTTTTGTTTATTCCGTTAACCTTTATTGTAGGGGTTTATGGGATGAACTTTATGAATATTCCCGAGCTGAGTATGCCTAATGGTTACTTTTACGTTTGGGGTGTAATGTTGGTTTTGGTTGTATTGATGTTGGGATATTTTAAATGGAAAAAATGGTTTTAAATAAAAAAAAGAGATACTGAAAATACAGTATCTCTTTTTTTGTGGGCGATAAGGGATTCGAACCCCTGACCCCCTCGGTGTAAACGAGGTGCTCTGAACCAGCTGAGCTAATCGCCCTAATTATATAGACAAATGTATAATTTTTTATTTAATTTAAACAAGAAAAATGCTATATTTTTTTTATTGATTTTAGTACTACTTTATCTGTGTAGTTAACTAAAGTCAATTCGACCTCTTGGTTCTCGCTATTTCTACCTTCTACAACATAAATTTTTCCGTTCCCATCGGGTAAATTACTTTTAGAAAAATCTACGTCACCGTGTTTTAAAGTTATTCGAATATCCTCGAGTGTCATTTTATTTTCTTGCATAACTACCTTTGATTCATCTGAAGTATGAAAGGGTTTACTACGTAAATCTTTTAAAACGCGGCAGTTAGGAAAGTAACAAAACGTTTCTGTTTCTTTTTGTTGTAAGAAAAAATATACGGCGAAAGCGCCAATCATTAAACCAATTAAATAGTATCCTAAACGTTGTATAAAGCTCATTTTTATGAAATTTGAACAAAAGTACAATTTATTTACATTAAAAGTAAATTTAAGTCTCTATATTCTAAACCAAACCAATCGGCAATATTTTTTTTAGTTAAGATACCAGAATAGCAATATACTCCTTCTCTGATTCCTTTGTTGTAGGCGATAGATTTTTCGACACCACCATTTTCGGCAATTTCCAATAAAATAGGTTCTAACATATTACTTATTGACATGGATGCCGTTCTAGCATAGCGCGATGGAATATTGGGTACACAATAGTGAATAACATCATTTTTAATAAAAGTTGGTTTTTCGTGTGTGGTCACTTCCGAACTTTCAAAACAACCGCCCGTATCAATACTCACATCTACAATAACAGCTCCTTTTTTCATATTTTCCATCATGGTCTGTGTAACTAAAATTGGGGCTCGTGTGTTTCCGCGTTTGGCACCAATAGCCACATCACAACGCATTAAAGCTTTAAGTAATGTTTTTTGTTGTAGTGTAGAGGTGTAAATTGGTGTTCCTAAATTAGTTTGTAAACGACGTAATTTAGTAATGTTATTATCAAAAACTTTTACACTAGCACCTAAAGCTATTGCAGTTTTAGCTGCATATTCGGCAACGGTTCCGGCTCCTAAAATTAGTACTTCGGTTGGTCGAACACCGGTAATATTTCCAAAAAGCATTCCGCGGCTAATATTTGTATTGGCCATAAGTTCAGAGGCAATTAAGACCGAAGCCGTACCGGCAATTTCACTTAATGCACGTACAGCAGGATAACAACCATCAACATCCTGTATGTACTCAAAAGCTAGAGCAATGACTTTTTTTTGTGAAAGCTTTTCAAAATATTCTTTATTACGAGTCTTAATTTGTAAAGCCGAAATTACAATGGTTTTTGGCTGTACTTTATTTAATTCTTCATCTGAAAGAGGTTCGACTTTTAATAAGATAGGACATTTAAAAACACGATCAGTTTCTGTGGTAATTTCGGCACCGGCTTTAATATAGTCCGCATCAGAAAATGTAGCATTTTCGCCCGCATCACTTTCTATTAAAACGCGATGTCCATTGTTTACAAGGGATTGTACCGAATCAGGAGTCAAAGCGATGCGTTTTTCCTGATAGTATCTTTCTTTAGGAATACCGATATGAAGTGCACTTTTGTGTATAGGAATTTCTAGTTTTTCTTCTAACGGAATATATCCCACAGATGCAAATGATGAAAGTGCCATATTTTAAAGTTGTTTTAAAATCAAATTACGATTTAAATCGGGTAAAATATTAATATTAATTTTGCTATGGTTTTCTGGAATTAAATTAGGCGCTTTTTCTGGCCACTCAATAAAACACCAACTGTCCGAATATAGATATTCTTCAATTCCAAAATCATACGCTTCTTCTTCACTGTTAAGTCGGTATAAGTCAAAATGATATATTTTTTGATTTTGCGAGCTAACATATTCGTTTACAAGCGAAAAAGTAGGGCTAGAGGTTGCGTCTGTAACACCTAATTTTTTTATAATGGCTTTTATAAGCGTAGTTTTTCCCGCTCCCATTTGCGCATCAAAAAGTATAATTTTATGTTTTGTATTTTTTATAATTTGTTCTGCGACCTCTTCAATCTGATCTAGTCCGTAAATAAACTCCATTATTATTTAATTTTTACAAATGTATTTATTTAGGTTCAAAAATTAAAAAAGGAATGATCATTTCTTCCATTGAAATTCCGCCGTGTTGGTACGTATTTTTATAATAGTTAGCATAATGGTTGTAATTGTTGCGATATGCTAATAAAAAATCGTATTTCGCAAAAATAAAAGAACTACTCATATTTATGTTTGGCAGTCCAATTTTACTAGGATTAGGAACGTAATATACATCTTTTTCCTGAAAGGTTAAGCTTTTTCCTGTTTTGTAGCGTAGGTTCAAACTTGTTTCTTTATCTCCAATTACTGTTGATGCACGTTTAACTTCGACAGTTCCGTGATCGGTAGTAATTATTAATTTTAAACCTTGTTGTTTGGCCGCTTTAATTATTTCTTTTAATGAGGAGTTTTTGAACCAAGCTTTTGTGATGTCTCGATAGGATTGATCATTTGCAGATAATTCTCTCATTATTTTAGAATCTGTACGAGCGTGCGAAAGCATATCAATAAAATTATAAACCAAAGTGGTTATTTTATTGTTTTTGTACTGTTTTATATTTCGTAAAAACTTTTCGCCGTCGTTAGCACCAGATATTTTAATGTATTCAGCGTTAATGTCAAGTCTAAATCGTTTAAGTTGAGCTTTTAAGAATTCGAATTCAAACTCATTTTTTAATCCTTCATCTACATCATCTCGCCAAAATTCTGGATGTTGTTTTTTCATCTCATAAGGTGTTAGCCCTGAGAATATGGCATTTCGAGAATATTGTGTAGCAGTTGGTAAGATGGAATAGTATAAATTTTCTTTCACTAAATTATAGTATTCCTGTATTTCGGGTTGTAAAACCTTCCATTGGTCGTATCTTAAATTATCGACTACGATGACAAGGTACGAGGCATCGTCCTCAATTTTTAATTTTGGGATGATGTATTTTTTGAATATTTCATGAGATAAAACAGGTCTGTCCATGTCGGGTTGCTCGAACCAATCTTCGTAATTATTCTCAATATATTTTGCAAATTGGATGTTGGTTTGCTGTTTTAAATCTATCAATAAATTAGATAGGCTTTTATCAAGTGCATCGGCTTTAATTTCCCAGTTTACAATTTCGGTGTAAAAGCTTGTAAAATCTTCGTAATCTCTAAGGTTGTTTATTTCTAAACTTAAACGACGATGATTGGATAAAAACTCATTTTTAATACTTTCTGATATTATCGATTTTCCGTTTAGTTGCTGTATTATAGCAGCGTATATGTTTGCAGAGGATGTAGGCTTTATTAAATAACGTGCAATTTGCGAGCCAATGGCTTCTTCCATAATTCTTTCTTCTTCACTTTTTGTAAGCATAAAAGCAGGAACTGTACTGTCAATTTTTTTTAATTCTACTAAAGTATCCAATCCAGAAAGTCCTGGCATATTTTCGTCCAAGATGACTAAGTCTATTCCGGCAGCTTCTTTAAATATATCGATGCCATCATTACCATTATTGGCTGTTATAACATCAATGTTTTTATTTTTTAGAAATAAAATTTGAGGTTTTAACAACTCAATTTCATCATCAATCCATAATATTTTATAATTCATCTTTTAATCTTTAAAAATCTAATTTAAACATAGTTTATTTAAAAATAAAGAAAAATTTCACTTATTATTATTTCAGAATTTTTCACTTTTTGTGAGATAATATTTTAAAAATTTTTATTTAATAAATACTAAAAAATGTTAAATAGTGTTATTGTATTTAAGATATGTTATAGAAATGTGAACGTATTGATTAACCACAAAACAAATTTTTTCTATATGAATTGGATAAATACTTTAAAAAAGAAGCCAGTGATTTGGCTTGTCCTATTTATGTTACTCATTTCCTTTGGGCAGATGTTAGCAAAAAATGGATATCATTTTTGGAATTTCTTTTCGGGGGATGAGAAACCAAACAGGGAAGTATCTGCGATAGCAGATGTAAAGCTTGAAAACAACAAGGCAACACAAGCATTGTTTGTTGATACCTCAATTAGTGTAATTACTATTTTAAACGCACAAGATTGCGATAATTCTTTATCAATTATCTCAACATTGTTGACAGGTCCTTTTAGTGATGAAATATGGTTTTATGAAGATTCAGATTTAACCATCCGCGTATTTGCAAATACAACCACACATGGAACGACAAGTTATAGTGAGGATAAATATGGAAATACTTTTGAATTGAATATTCAAAATTTAGATAGAAACCGAACGTATTATGCAGCAAGAGTTCGCAATAATGTTGTACAAACCGCTCCAGGAGAAGGTAGAAGTATTGAAATATCTCGAAGAAATAGATATGTTAATAGCATCGAGCCAACTTTAGCCGGATGTGGATTTGTAAACATAGTAGATGCAATACAACATCCGGACGGTGGTTACTATAACGATGCGGGTGATGATATTAGGGTTTACAAAATGCCTGAAAATAATTTGCTAACTATTGAGCAATATACAATCACACAAAGTGGAACATATAGAGTTGAAGTTAGAGATGTTATTGGATGTCCTTACGTTTCAGCTGATGTTAATGTAACAGTTACTCCTTTACCAAATCTGAGTATTACAGAAACTGCAATATTACTTCCTATAAACACTACGGGTCTTATAAACGCGTCATCAACAACTAGTGGTGCGAATATTACATATACAGACTTACAAACAAATCAAACTTCGAGCAGTAATATTGTTGGCCCATTCTCAGCGGCTGGTGATTATGTTTATGAAGTTACTTCATCTTTTAATGGTTGTGATAAAAAAGTACAAGTACTAATATCGGTATTTGATCCATCGGTTTGTCCTACACCTCAAACAAGAGTTTATTCCAATATTGCTATTCCAAGACCTCCAGGTTTAGGGGTTGTAACAAATCCGGAGTTGGCTTCAGACGCAAACACAGCAACTCATGCAACTTTAACATCGGTTGTTGGATTATTAGGTTTAGGATCTAGTTATATAGACTTGAAATTTCCAAACAACATCCCAGCTGGTACGCCAATTACAGTCAAGTTAGGAACAGAATTTAGTTTACTTTCTGTATTGTCAGCTACAAGTATTTATGGGACAAATATAAATTCTAGTAATAATAGTAGTATTGCTAGTGATGTTTATATGCCAGATGCAAGTATTTTAGGTCTTGTAAATGGGGCTAATGAGTACGAGGTAACCTTTGTACCACGTAGAAACAACGCAAATGTAAGTGTTAATGGTGTTCGTATTGTTTTAGGTGGATTATTAAACTTAGGACTTAATATAAAAGTTTTCGAAGCTTATTATAAGGTAGATAATTTAAACCCAACGTGCGCTAATGAAATTGTTGACGTTTTAAGCGGTGCAAGAGGTAATGGCTTAGACTTATTAACTGCAACAATAGGCGTTAATAACCCACGTAACTTCATGGATGCAGATCCAAATAGTTTTACCAATATGTTTGTTGGGGTTGGGGTTGCAGGAGATTCATACTTAGCACCAGTTTTTTACGCTTCATCTGTAGGAACAGATATTATTGAAATTGAATTGCAAAATCCAAACGGAATTCTAAGTTTAGGTGTTTTAAATGGATTAAGTTACAGAAGATTTAATGGTGACTCTCCTGTTGAAAATTTGAAAACAGTAGATATGAATCTTATTGGATTAACATTATTAGGAGGTCCAGGTAACAGACAAATATTAAGAATTGATGATCCAGTTCTTTCTAGTTGGGATAAACTAGAACTTAGATTAGGCGGTCTTGTTAATGTTTTAGGAAGCTTAAATGTTTATAAAATTGAGAGAAAGCCAAAAGTATCATTAATGCAAATTGATCCTGCAAATTATTCGGTTTGTAGAGGAACTACCATTCAATTAAATCAAGGATATTGTACAGATTATAAATGGTATTCTACTCCAACAGGAACTTCGGGTGAGTTATCGAATACATCATCTTATACAATTCCTGCAGATTTAGCATTTGGGGAGCATACTTTTTATGTTCAAGCGGTTAGAAATGGATGTGAAATCATGGCTAGAGAAGAGGTTGTTATCAATGTTATTGATCAACCTGATGCAGATGATATAACTATAGATACTACTATAACAGCAGATTGTGATAATAATGCAAGTATTGCTCCATCAAATACAACTTTTAATAATGAGATCTATAAATTTTATACAGATCAAAACAGAACTCAAGAAATTACAACTTCATTTACAGGACATTCAGGGGTAACTTACACACTAGATAATAACATTTTAACAATAAATGATTTAGATGTTTCTAGAAGATATTATGTTGCTATGGAAATTCCTGGAACAAATTGTTCAAATGCAAATGGTGCCTTAAAAGAGGTCATAGTAAACGTACCAGACAGACCAATTGTAACTGTAAACACTACATTGACTAATTGTGGTTTTGTTAATCTATATGATGCAATAACAAACTTTGACCCAACATTAACTTATACATTTTATACTGCCACTAACGAAGTTATACCAGATAATTTAGTTCGAAACATCTCGACAACTGGAACTTATTTTGTTGTAGCGAATGATGTGAATATTGTTTGTTCAAGCGAGCAGCAAATGATTAATGTAACAATTGTGTCAAGTCATGATTTTGCTGTAACACCTTTAAATCAGGCGATTGCTTTAAATACAACGACAACAATTAATTACACATCAGACGGAACAGTTACTATTTATGATAACAATGGCGTTGCCATTGCCGGAAATACAGTTGGTCCATTCTCAACTGTAGGACAATATGTGTATACTGTAAGCTCAACTTTAGGAGCTTGTACACAAACACAATTGGTTACAATTAATGTAATTGATCCAGCATCATGTTATCCAATGTATACTAATGTGTACGCAACACAAGCGTATCCAAGAACAGTAATTGGATTATTGGGAAATATTGAGAATGTATCGAATATAGTGGATGCAAATACTCAAAATTATGCAACATTAAATTCAGCAGTAAATTTATTAGGTTTAGGAAGTGTTTTTGTTGATGTTGTTTTTCCAACTGACATACCGGTAGGGAAACCTGTAACAGTTAAATTAGGTACAGGAGCAACTTTACTAAGTTTAGCAAGTGGATTAAGTGTACAAGGAATTAATAGAGCGACAAATAACACTACCACACTTTTAGGTTTACCAACTATTGTTAATGGAAGGCTGTTAGGTTTAATAGGAGGTGAGAATGTTTATGAGTTTACCTTTATTCCTGGAACATCAACTAGGCAAGCTAACGGAGTACGTGTTGCGTTAGGTGGTTTGGTTTCAGCTGCTGAGTCTGCAAGGGTTTATTCAGTTCACTACCAAATAGAGGCTACGCAACCAGTAACGTGCCCAACTACTGAGTTAGTAGATGTATTGTACGGAACTTTAGATTTAGGTTTAGGTGTTGCTAATGCATTAGTAAATGTAACAGAGGCTTCTAATTTATTAGATTCCAACCCTGATAATTATGCTTTAATGAATAATATTGTTGGAGTTTTAACAGGAACACAAATTACAGCAAAATTTGCAACGGTGAGTTCTCCAACAGATGTTGTGAAAATCAAAATAGGTACACCAGGTACCTTATTAAATTTATCATTGTTGTCAGGAATATCAGTTCAAAAATATTTAGGATCAGCTCCAATTGGTTCTCCAATTCCAATAAATTCAAATTTAATTTCTCTTGAATTGTTGTCAGGAAATCAAACGGCAGAAATTGTTGTTAACTCAAACGACGGGCCATTTGATGCTGTTCGATTAATACGCGCTGGTGCTGTTGCTGCTTTAGAGCAATTACGTGTTTATTCATTTTCTAGAATTCCAAATATAGAAATGCTGGATGCACAAAATAATCCAACTGCATTAGCATGTCCTGGACAAACGTTCGAGATTTCAATGTCTGATCCATGTACAACTTATGCTTGGTATGATGGTGAAGGTCAAACGGCGAACTTAATTTATTCTGGAAATGATTTTACACTTCCAAATAACA
>CANRKI010000088.1 GCA_947631175.1 uncultured Flavobacterium sp. | reverse complement strand
AATGAGTAATGTTGTTATCTCATTAAGACGGTGCAAATATATAACGATTTTTTATACCGTGCAACCTCTTTTTACAAAAGATTGCCAATAAATACTGACTTTTTTTTTATGTAACTGAAACTCAAAAAGATTGAGTGTGTTAAAAAAAATAAAAAAATACTGAATGAAGTTTTTTATGTGGCTTTAGCGCGTCATTTCAACAATTTTACATTGTACTTTTCCGTCTGATTGTCGTTTTAAAGTTATTTCAATCGGGAGAATCTCGAATGTATTATTAAATTCGGCTTCTTGTTTAAAGGTGTCATGCTCGACCAAAATTTTTATATTTCGAATTTTATCAAGTTTTGAAAAGCGAATTTTCTTGAATTTCAATTCAACATCATATTGCTCTTTTGCCAACTTACTATATTCTTCTAAATTGGTTTTACTAGTAATAGCAGTAATGTAAACTCGGGTAGCTTCCTCAGTTTTCAATTCGTTTTTTATATCAGTTTGCGCAACGGCAACACTAACAGTAAATAAACCAATAAAAAGGTTTAAAAGTAATTTTGTACACATAGGCTTTATTTAAAATTTGGGTTGTTTAAATATAGATAAAAGTATGATATTAAATTTTATTTGTATCTATTTAATTGATTTTTTTTCTTTTAGCTTCATTTTTATGCTTTTATACAGCTTAGCTATTTTAAAACGATATAACATTAATTTTTATATTTGTAAAAAAAATATTTTATGAAAAAATGGATAAGCCTTGTGGCTTTAATTCCCCAAATATATTTTGCACAATGCGATATTGAAGCTGCAAAAAATTATCAGCAAGAATTAGTAACACACTATACAAACGAAAAAACCTCGCCTTTAAAAGGGGAATTGTTTACCAATTTTGAGGGGCTTTTATTTTATCCTATTTCTGATAAATATTGTGTAACAGCTACTTTTAAACGCACAAAAAAGGAAAAACCTTTTCCTATGAAAACAACAAGCTCACGTACGCCAATGTATGTAAAGTATGGTGAAATTAGTTTTGAGATTGATGGAAAAAAGCTAAAATTAGATGTTTTTCAAAACCTAGATTTAATCAAGATGAATCCAAAATACAAAAACAGCTTGTTTTTACCTTTTACAGATTTAACTTCTGGCGTTACCTCATACGGTGGCGGGCGTTATTTGGATTTAGAAATTCCGAAAAAAAGAAAATTTACTCTCGATTTTAACAAAGCTTATAATCCGTATTGTGCATACGCACCTGGATACTCGTGTCCACTTACTCCAAAACAAAACGATTTAGAGGTTGAGGTTTTAGCCGGTGTTAAATATAACAATTAGCATGTTTTATAATTTACACACGCACGTTTCGGTAAATCGATTGGATGTTTTTGAACTAATTAATCAATATCCAAACCAGGTGAACAGCTCGTTACCTAGTTTTTCCGTAGGAATTCACCCTTGGTATATCGTTTCAGAAAATTTACAAATCGATTTAGATGCGATTGAAAGTAATATTCAATTACAAAACTGTCTAGCCGTTGGTGAATGTGGATTAGATAAACGAATTGAAACGGATTTAAAGTTTCAAAAAAATGTATTTATAGAGCAAATAAAAATTGCCGAAAAATATAATAAACCATTAATTTTGCACTGCGTTGCCGCGTATCAAGAGGCAATTCAAATAAAAAAAGATCTTAAAGTACAAGTTCCTATGGTAATTCATGGCTTTTCTAAAAATTATCAGGTAGCTAAATCTTTAATTGATAACGGTTTTTATTTATCCTTTGGAAAATATTTACTTCGTAATCCCGAATTATCTGACGTTTTTAAGCAAATACCACCCGAAAGAATTTTTTTAGAAACGGACATGATCGAAGAAACAATTGATCTAGTTTACCAGAAAGCACAGTCTGCTGTAGACTTTGATATAAATCAAGTTGTTCAAAACAACTTTAAAAGAGTATTTAATCTTTAATGCAGGACCGATTTTTCGATCGGATAACGTATTAGTAAAACAAATTTAAATGGCACAGTGGTTAGAAAGAGCCGAATTATTATTTAAAGAAGATGGTTTAGAGAAACTTAAAAACTCAAATGTTTTGGTTGTTGGATTAGGTGGAGTAGGTTCGTTCGCTGCCGAATTTATTGCGCGAGCTGGAGTTGGTAATATGACAATTGTTGATGGAGATACGGTTGATATTACAAACATTAACCGACAATTACCTGCTTTACATTCTACTGTAGATAAACCAAAAGTTGATGTGGTTGGTGACCGTTTAATGGATATTAATCCAGAATTGAATCTTACACGTGTTAAAGAATTTTTAAGTCCAGAACGTGCGTATGAAATTGCAACTACAGATTTTGATTACGTTTTAGATTGTATAGATAGTATCACGCCTAAATTAAATTTAATTAAAGGAGCAAAGCACCGCGGTATAAAAGTAATATCAAACATGGGCGCTGGTGGTAAAATGTTAGCGAGCAAAGTTGTAGTGAAAGATATTAGTAAAACAGATGTTTGTCCGTTGGCAAAAACAGTTCGTAAACGTTTAAAGAAAGAAGGGATTTCATCTGGTGTTAAAGCTGTTTTTTCACTTGAAAAACCAGACGAAAGCAGTTTAAAAATGACTGATGGAACCAATTTTAAAAAATCTTTTTTCGGAACAAACTCATGGATGCCTGGTTTATTTGGTTTACATGCTGCCGAAACGGTTATTCGCTATTTATTAAAAAAATAACAATAATACTTTTTAAATATAAAGTCCGTAATTTACGGGCTTTTTTTTTGCGTATAATTTTGTTTTTGAATTAATTTTTTTCATATATTTATCTAACTAAACTCAAAAAACAAATAGCAATGAAATATTTAAAATTTATATTCGCTTTCATAATAGTTTGCTATTTAGTATACTATTATGCATTAATAAACAACCCAGATTGGTTTGAACGTTTTGTTGCCATTGCCATGTGGATTTTAATGATTCCAACAGCGTTACGCTTCTTTTCTAAAAATGACATTAATTTTCAATAATATAAAAATCACCTCAAAAGGGTGATTTTTTGTTGATATTAAGCAGTAAAAAAACTTTTTTAAGAGTAAACTTTTTTTAAAATGCACTATCTTTCCTTTTTAAATTATTATTCATCATGATCCATCGATTTTTATTTTTGTTGCTTATAAGTCCCGTTGCTTTATTTGCGCAAAAACCAATTTTTGTAGATGCAAAATTAAAAAATGCAACTGTTTATTATAATTCTGCGGAATTAACACACACCACCAGCCTTAATATTCCTAAAGGAACAAGCGAAGTGGTCATTAAAAATGTAGCAAATGATTTAAACGAAAATACTGTCCGAATTGCCGCACCCAAAAATGTAACCATAATGTCGGTGCAATTCACAGATAATTACGTATCAGAATACGAGCTAGATTTAACATCTCCAAAAATGAAATCCGTGAGCGATAGTATTAAAATCGTTCAAAAAGAAATAAAAAAGATACAAAACAAACGTACATCCGATCAAAAAACCATTGATTTACTCGATAAAAACCAAACGGTTACTGGCGGAAATAATGGTTTAAGCGTAGTTGAATTTACAAAAATCGTTGATTATTACACCACAAAGCGAAATGCGATTTTAAATAATATTGATGTATTAAATGAAAGCGAATTAGAGTGGATTGAAAAATTAAAAATTTTAAATGCAAAACTTCAAATTAATTCATCTAAAGAAGAGTCGCTTTCACAAGGAAAATTGGTGTTGCAAATTATGAGTGATGCCACCCAAACCACCAACATTAATATTAGTTATATCACACCTAACGCCTCTTGGGAACCTTTTTATGATTTAAGAGCCGATAATATAGTCTCGCCAATAAACTTGTTGTACAAGGCACAGGTTGCTCAAAACACTGGCATCGATTGGAAAAAAATAAAACTTGTTTTGTCAAGTGGAAGCTCCAACCAAAACAACGAATATCCAGTTTTAAATTCTTGGTTTTTAAAATATCGTGAAAACCTAATACGTGAAAAGGTAAAAAAATCAAATAGTATTGCTGACTATGATCGAGGTGGTATTAAAGTTGAGGGAACTCTTATTAATAGACCAGTATCGTCAGTTTCGGACTACATTAATGTAAACGAAAATCAACTTAGTGTATCTTTTGATATTGATGTTCCATATGATATTTTATCAAATGGGAAACAGCACAGCGTTGCTTTAAAAGAGTTGAAATTGCCCGCAAAATATAAATTTTATGCCGCTCCGCGTATAGAAGCCGAATCGTTTTTAATTGCAGAAATTAACGATTATTCGCAGTATAATTTATTGCCTGGCGAAGCAAATGTTATTTTCGAAGATTTATATGTAGGGAAAACCTATGTCGATCCGGATCAAACAACAGAAGAACTAAAGCTAAGCATGGGCCGCGACAAACGGGTAACTATAAAACGCGAAAAAGTGGCAGATAAATCGGGTACAAAATTTTTATCAAGCATAAAAGAGCAAACATTTACATACGAAATCACCGTTCGAAACAATAAAAACGAACCAATCGAAATGCTTTTAACCGACCAATATCCTTTATCTACCGACAAGGAAATGATAGTTGAAGTAATTGAAACCAGTAAAGCAAAAGTAAACGAAGAAACCGGAATTTTAACTTGGGACATAAAACTAAAACCAAATGCCACTCAAAAATTTAGAATCAGTTACAAAATAAAATATCCGAAAGATAAAAATATTGAAAATTTATAAATCAAAATTTTAATTTGGGCGTTCCCTCGCCTAAGTAGTTTTGGGATAAAAAAATAAAAATATTTGGCTCGGTCGGGCTATTCGCTCTATCTTTTATTGGGCTTCGAGAACCTCAGCCACAAAAAAGGATGCCGCTACTATCCCTAACGCAAAAAAAGAGGAAGTTTCTATTTTCAGAAACTTCCTCTTTTTTATATTATTTTTCGTCTTTATCGTCAAAATTTAATAAATTTTCAGACTTAGGCATATTTCGTAATTCCACCGGATTTCGATCGTTCTTCCTCATTCTTAAGTTTAAAAACTCAACTAGCATCGAGAAGCCCATTGCAAAGTAAATATAACCTTTCGAGATGTGCTGGTCAAAACCTTCTGCAATTAGCGAAACACCAATTAAAAGTAAGAAAGACAAAGCTAACATTTTTACAGTTGGATGTTTGTTTACAAAATCTGAAATTGATTTTGCAGAAATCATCATCACAATAACCGAAATAATTACCGCCGCAATCATAATTTCAATATGTTTAACCATACCAACTGCTGTAATAACAGAGTCTAACGAGAAAACAACATCTAAAATTAAAATTTGAAAAATTACGTTCGTAAACGAATGTACTTTTACATCTTTCTGATTTTCTTCAACGCCTTCAATTTTATGGTGAATCTCTGTTGTACTTTTATAAATTAAAAATAAACCTCCAATAACCAAAATTAAATCCCGTCCTGATATAGCGAGTTTACTAACCCAGTCTGGATCGGTAACACCAACTAAATTGGCTAAACTAAAAATAGGATCTACAAGTGACATTACCCAACTTAACGAAAATAACAGTAAAATACGGGTAAACATGGCTAAAAATAATCCAATTTTACGCGCTTTATCTTGTTGTTCTACAGGTAATTTTCCAGATAAAATAGAGATGAAAACAATGTTGTCAATTCCTAAAACAATTTCTAACAATGTTAAGGTAAGCAATGCAATTAACGCATCCGCAGTAAAAAATATTTCCATAATTTAAAATAGGTTAATCAATTTTAATTGCCTGACCTCTTTGTTTATTTCCATCTCCAACAAAAGCATACTCAAAAGTATAGCCTTTATCATCCGACATTACAATTTTCATATTAATTGCTTTTTTTTCTTGCATAGTTTTAGGATGTAATTTTTGTAAAATAAATTCACAATCCGAAACCCATCTAACCGATGCAGTATCTGTTTTGCCATCAAAAGTTTCAATTTGTAAAGAGTCAGTTCGTTCAAAAATAGAAACGTGTTCGACTCCTCCAATATTTTGTGTGAAGCTAAATTTTCCTGTTTGATATGCTTTACAATCTTTTTGTTGTTGGTAACATGATGTTAACGACAAACCTGCTAAAGCCGTTAGAGCTAGTAATTTTTTCATTTTAATTTAATTAGTTTTCATTATTAAATAATGAATCTGTAATTGTTTTTACACCTTTAAAAAGTAAATATCCTGCTAAAAATGCAATTAAAATTCCAATACTTAATACTGGAATAAAAAAAGGATTCTCTTGATTTTTAAAAGAAGAGAAAATAATAATTGGCCCTAAAAACATTAAAGGGAACGAACCAATACTATATTTAACTCCTTTAAATAAAAGTGATTTTTTTTGTGTCATTGTATTAAAAGTTTAGCTGTAAACCCATTCCGCGGTTATTTGCAACTATATTAATTTCGAAATTAGATTTACTTTGATCGGGTGTGGCAACCGCTTCATTATATAAATCGACAGCTTTTTCAAGTTTTTTAGTACGTCCTTTCATTACTGGGAAAGAGGCAATTAACGATGCAGCACCAATTGCGGACATTACACCTGGATAATCTTCTTTTGATGCGATACTTTTAACTGCATCTGCTACGATCATGGCACCACCAAATCCAATTAAAAAACCACCCCAAGATGTTTTACTAGTATACGATTTAAAATTAGCATAAGCCGCGTAGTCCGAATCTTTCATTAATTTTTTTACTTCGTAAGTAGCAACTTGTTCGTTGTTTAAGAAATATTTTTTGCCTTTTACTTCTAGTTTTTGAGCTGAAACTACAATTGAAGATAAGGTTACAAGTAATAAAAGTAAATGTTTCATAAAATTAAATATGTTTAGTTTTTATTTTTGAAATGTTTCAACCGCTTTTCGAACGGATTTATGTTCTAACAAAAGTGCTTTAGCTAAGTCGTACTCTACAGGAATTTGTTCCATAATCATGCGAGTACCGCGGTCAATAAGTTTTACGTTGCTTAATTGCATATCGACCATTTTGTTTCCTTTTACACGGCCAAGTTGTATCATGGTTGCTGTTGTTAGCATGTTTAATACAAGTTTTTGAGCAGTTCCGGCTTTCATTCGCGAACTTCCGGTTACAAATTCGGGTCCAACAACAACTTCGATAGGAAAAGCAGCTGTTTTAGCTAAAGGTGATCCTTGATTGCAAGTGATACAACCAGTTGTTATATTGTTTTCGTTACATTTTTGTAAGCCTCCAATAACATAAGGTGTTGTACCTGATGCGGCAATACCAACAACAACATCATTTTGGGTAATGTTATGTGTTTGTAAATCGCGCCAAGCTTGGTTGGTATCATCTTCGGCAAACTCAACGGCATTGCGAATGGCTGTGTCACCGCCTGCAATTATTCCTACCACTAAATCTGAGGAAACACCAAATGTTGGTGGACATTCGGAAGCATCTACAATTCCTAATCTACCAGATGTTCCGGCTCCAATGTAAAATAATCGTCCGCCTTTTTGTAGTTTATTGATTATTTGTTGGGTTAGGTTTTGTATTTGTGGTAATGCTTTTTCGACAGCTAGTGGCACGGTTTTATCTTCTTGATTTATAGAAGATAAAAGTTGTGTTAACGACATTTTTTCGAGGTCGTTATAGTTTGAATTTGCTTCGGTTGTTTTTGTAAAGGTTGTCATTAAGCTTAACCGTTATTTTTTGTTTGTTTAAAGGTACGTTATTTTTTAATTGGAATTTAAAAAATGCGTAAGGGATAGAGGCGATATCCTTTTATAAGGAGGCTGAGTTTATCGAAGCCCCGAATAAAAGATAAAGCCGAAAGCCCGACCAGCCGTAAGAATGGAGGCTGGGTACGCCCTACATAAAACTAGCTAAAATCATTCCGGCAACGATAGCGATTAGTTTGGCAAGGTTAAATTTGTGTCCTTCGCTACTTTCGAAAATGATGGTTGCTGATATGTGAAATAGGATTCCGATTACTATGGCTGTGATTTGTTTTTGGTATTGGTGTAAGAATTCGAATTGTTCTGCAAGTAAGGTTCCTAGTGGTGTCATTAATGCAAAAACGAACATATATAAAAATACTTTAGTTTTTGATGTAGTTGCTTGTGTGAAAAACGAAGCTAAAATTACGGCAATTGGTAGGTGATGGATAGCAATACCCCAAGCCATGTCGTGATGTTGTGATACGGGCATTCCCTCTAGTAAAGCGTGTAAACATAAACTTATAAATAAAGTATATGGTATGGATTTGTCGTGGGTATGCACGTGGCCATGTTCTGCCCCTTTAGAGAAATACTCGAGTATAATTTGTAGTAAAATACCTACCATTATAAAAATACCAATTGGATTGTGCGCGTGTGCGTGGCCATGATCGTGGCTGTGGTCATGGTGAGCATGATCGTGATGTGAGTGATCGTGTAAGACATCGGCACCGGTATATATTTCGGGTAATAAGTGGCAAACGGTTAGTGTTAATAAAAACGAACCGCTAAAGGCTAATAATAGTTTTAGGTTTTTATTATCGGTTGGTTTAATTAATAGCGAGATTAAGTAACCAATTATTACAGATGCAAAAGGTAGTATTAAGTACATTTTATTTAAAAATCATGATTAAACGCGGTGAGTTTTTAGAGTAGAATTTGTTTAGTTTGTAGTCTCCAAAAACGTCTAGTAAATAAATTTCGGCTTGTTCCATAAGATTTTCGAAATCTTTTAGGGTAAGCGCGGCTACTTTTTCGGTGAAAAAGAAGTCTTGATCTTGATCTGTAAATCGAATTTCTTTAAAAATATGATTGTCTTTGTAATAGCGTTTTATGTTAAAAGTAATTCCATCAACAATTTTCACTTCGTTTTCAACTAAATTAGGAATAACGTAATCTACATTCATAAAATCCATTACCGCAAATCCGTATTCGGTTAGGCTATTTTTTATAGCGCTCAACGTTTTTAGGTTATCGTTATGGTTTTCGAAATATCCAAAGCTGGTGAACAAATTAAAAATGGCATCAAATTTTTGTTCAAATGGTTCACGCATATCATGAATAACGAATTTAAGATTTTCGTTTTGATGCTGTGCTGCTTCTTTGATGCTGTTTTGAGACAAATCAGCTCCGGTAACCTGAAAACCAAGTTTATTAAGATAGATAGAATGTCTGCCTTTACCACAAGCAAGGTCTAATACGTTCGCTTTTTCGGGTAAATTTAAATATTCGGTCAAATTATCGATAAGATGTTGTGCTTCTGCATAATCTCTATCTTTATATAAAATATGGTAGTATGGTGTATCGAACCAAGAGGCGAACCAATTTGCTTGTTCTTTTTGCATAGATTTTGTTTTAACAGACAAATTTAATGTATTTTTGCAAATTAAGAATTACAAAGCTGTAAAGAATTAGTTAAAGCTAAAAAATATAGCAGTACGCAATCAATCCCTAACGGAAAGGATATGGAAAATTTTAAAATGATTGCTAAAACTTTTTTTGGATTAGAAGAGATTTTAGCAAAAGAGTTGACACAATTGGGTGCTCAACGTGTAGAAATGGGAACTCGAATGGTGAGTTTTTATGGTGATAAAGGTTTTATGTATAAGGCAAATTTGGCTTTGCGTACGGCTTTAAAAATTTTAAAACCAATAAAACAATTTAAAGTAACCGACGAACGTAGCTTATATACGGGAATACAAAGTGTTGATTGGAGTACGTTTATTAACGAAAATCAAACTTTTGTGGTTGATGTTACCATGTATTCGGATGTTTTTAATAATTCACAATTTGTGGCTTTAAAAGCAAAAGATGCGGTGGTTGATCAATTTAGAGAGAAAACAGGAAAACGCCCAAGTATTGATAAAGATTTTCCGGATTTAAAGATTAATATTCATATTGATAGAGAAACCTGCTCGATTGCTTTAGATAGTTCAGGCGAGTCATTACACCAACGTGGTTATCGATCGGCAACCAATATTGCACCTATAAACGAAGTTTTAGCCGCAGGTATTTTACTACTTTCTGGTTGGGATGGAAAAGGTGATTTTATGGATCCAATGTGTGGTTCGGGAACTATTTTGATTGAAGCAGCGATGATTGCTTGTAACATTCCGGCCAACGTAAACCGTAAAGAATTTGCTTTTGAACGTTGGAACGATTGGGATAATGATTTGTTTGATAAGGTTTTAGATTCGTTATTAAACAAAACGCGCGAGTATCATTATAAAATGGTTGGTTACGATAAAGCACCATCTGCTGTTTTAAAGGCGAAAGATAATGTTGAAAATGCAAATTTATCTGAGTATATTCGTATTTATAACGATAACTTTTTTGACTCTGAAAAAACTAGCGAAGGACCTTTACATATGGTATTTAATCCGCCGTATGGTGAGCGTTTAGATATTAATTTAGAACGTTTTTACCGCGAAATAGGAGATACGTTAAAGAAAAAATATCCAAATACAAATGCTTGGTTTATTACTGGTAATTTAGAGGCTCTTAAATTTGTTGGTTTAAAACCATCTAGAAAAATTAAATTATTTAATGGTAAGTTAGAGTCTAGGTTGGTTAAATACGAAATGTATGCAGGTAGTAAGCGTACTAAGTTTCAGCAGAATGATAATTAAAATCTAAATAAAGATGAATAAAAAAATAAAAGCGCTCCTTTTTCAGTTTTTAAGTTTTGCCTTATTGTTTGTTATAGCAAGATTTTTTGTAATAACTTTTACAAATGCTAGCGGCTTTTGGATTCCAGCAATCGCAGCAATAGTAAGTACTATTTTAGCACCACAATTTAAAGCTATTGAAACTCAACAAGGATTAAAGTTGTATATGAATTGGATTTTCATGAAACAACCTAAAGAAATCAAATAATAAAAAAGTGCTCTTCTAAAATACACTGCCCCCAAAAAGTTAGACACTTTTGGGGGCATTTTTTATGGCAAGAAAAGTAAAATATGATGT